>JAGDCK010000003.1 GCA_017958585.1 Lachnospiraceae bacterium | reverse complement strand
CTGTTTGGAAATATGTGGGAGCCTCATCAGTCATCGGCTTTTTTGTGCACTGCACTTATGGGGCTTTATCACGGTGTGACAGGGACCTATACGGGAGTCATTCTGTTTATGCGTCTGGTGACGACACTGATCCAGGCGGCACTTGGGATTTGGATCTTTAAGGTCACAAAGAAGTTTGTTAAGGATGAGTACGCTTTTTTCATAGCACTTATTTATTTTAATGTGGTGCCAAAACTTATTGAGATCCCGGAGTTTGGAAATATGCAGCTGTGGTTTTGGACGGTCATGTTTTTAAGCTTCATTGAATTCGAAGTCAGTGAAAAATATAAAGGCAGTATCATTTGGATAATCACGGCGGGTCTTGGTATGAGCCTTGAGGTTTTATCTTACCCGTCGTCGATTCTGATCTTTCCTGTAGCGCTTGTGTTTTTGGCGGTGCGTTCGGGAAAGCAAAGGATCAGGAACATACTTGTATTTGGCCTGACCTGTGCAGTTTCTGCAGTGATCTGGCTTTTGATCATATTCAGCAAAGTTTCGCCAAGTGAATTCTTTGAAAATATTAAAAATATAATCGCATTCGACTATTCCCATAGCCTGAACGTCCTTGAAAACAACAAACTTGCAGAACTTCTTGCGGGAATCGGAAAAGAGGCAGCGCTTTTGTTTATCTGCGGTTTGCTTGCGGGCATGGCAACTTTGATCAAGTTCTTGTGGATGGACAAAAGAGAAGTTAAGGAAGATCTCTGCGCAGGTTTCTTTGTATTTTTGATCCTGTTTTCGGAAGTCATTCAGCTTTTGTATTGGACGGTTTTTAGGGGCGGATATGACAGGCCCCAGATCCATCTGCTGGCGCCCATGGTGGCAGTGATATTCCTTTGGAAAAAGGCCGGCGACAACAGTAAGATCTTTTCATTTGGCCTTGTAAGCGCGCTGGTAAATATAGTGGCAGTGCTTGCAGTGACAAATCTGGAGTTTTGTTACAGTATCCCCCATGCATTGATAGGAACCATATCGGCGCTTGTGGTCATAACCATGGTTTTAAGTAAACTCCCTGATAAAAAGAGCGTGTTCTTTTCAAGGCTTCTTTTAATAAGCTTTGCGTTTCTTACGATCTTTGGAAAAGGCTTTACCCTTAGGGGAGGCAGGGGAAGTGATATCACAAGTGTCAGAGGTATCATGAAAGAGGGCCCGGCCATGGGGATTTTGGGCGATTATATGTGCTGTTATATTTACAACAGTAACTACGAAGATTTCAGAGCTAATGTGGAGCCCGAAGATCAGGTTCTGATCGTCACGAACATGGTATTTTCACCGGGCACAACACCCTATATGTTTGTGGATGCCGACGTTTCGCATTTTTCAATCGTTGATCCCACAAGCTATGATGAAAAGCTTTTGGCGTATTGGGAGAAGTTTCCGGAAAAGCAGCCGAATGTGATCGTGGTGGATTGCTGGTACGGAGAACTTATGGAGGATCCGGATAACTGGATCATGAATTATATAGAAAATGACTTTGGATACAGCCGGTCCTCGGACGGAAAGTATGTGAGGTTTTATAAGAGATAGAGGCCGGTACGGTTACCCGGAAAAATGTACTTAGGAAGCAGAAAGGCAGTATTATGTTCAGAGAAATGAGGCGCTTTAAACAGCAGATAAGCAAAGAGGAATGCATTGAGGTCCTGAAAAATGAGACCCGCGGCGTTTTGTCCGTTATCGGTGATGACGGTTATCCCTACGGCATGCCCATAAATCATTGGTATGATGAGGAAGACGGAAAGATTTATTTTCACGGGGGAATGGAAGGACACAAGATCGATGCCATAAAAAAATGTGACAAGGTCTCCTTCTGCGTATATGACAAGGGATACAAAAAGCCCGGGGAGTGGGCGTTTAACGTAAAGAGCGTGATCGTCTTTGGCAGGATAAGCTTCGTTACCGATGAAGAAAAAGCCCTGGATATCTGTACCAAGCTCACAAAGAAATTCACAGATGATGATGAATATCTTAAAAACGAGATCAAGGCTTCTTTTAAGAGAACCCTTTGTCTTGAACTTACGCCGGAGCATATGACAGGTAAGCTTGTAAACGAAGCGTGAGATTTGCGGTTTAAAATTAACTTTAGTACTGTTATTATGTGAAAAAGTTTTGTATAATTAGAAAGTAAATAACGAGTAAACTTTAAACAGGGCTTATATTATGAGTGGGGAAATGACAAAATTTACTAAGAGATCATTTTTAAAGTTATTCGGAATACTGATCATCATATCGGGCATGGCACTTGGGTGTATCATGCCTGTCAACGCACAAGAAGGGAAATCGCAAAAGGCGGTTAATCCCTATAAGGTTCTGTGCATTTTATCATATAATTATGCTTACAATATAGTGGAAGATGAGATAAACGGTATCGAGGACGGACTGTCCGATCCTCAATACGAGATCGACTACGAGATCACGTATGAGTCCATGGACGCCAAGAATTTTTACAGGGCTGATGATGTGGAAGAGTTTGAGGAATATCTGACCTACAAGCTTTCCCAGAGAAAAGATTATGACCTGATCGTGGCAACGGACGATACCGCCCTCAGATTTGTCATCAACAACAGGAGCAAGCTCTTTGGCGAGATCCCCGTTGTATTTATGGGTGTAGATAATATTTCCGATGCCAACACCGCGGTTGCACTCGAAAACATTGCGGGAGTGGCTGAAGTGCCGGATTTTGAGTCAAACTATGAGCTCATGAAGAAGTTCTTCCCCGAGAGGACCAAGATAACCGCCATAGTGGACGGAACCAATACAGGTCAGGGCCAGTTCGTTCAGTTTATGGAATTCATACAAAAGCATCCCGACCAGGAATACAGTATTTTAAACACTTCCAGATATTCCAGAAAAGGTATTAGGGATTATCTGAAGGCTTTGGGTGACGACGACATTATCCTGTTTTTGGATTTTCTCGAAGACGGTGACGGCAACATATACGCCCTTGACACTGCAGGAAAATTCATCAGTCAGTATGCACCGAATGTTCCGGTATTCAGGGTCGCATCGGCTGACATGGAAAACGGCGTGCTGGGAGGAGTGTCATATTCATATTATGAAGCCGCAAAGCTGGCAGGCTCCATGGGTGCCAGGATCCTTTCCGGTGAGTCGGCATCCGACATCGGGCTTATGATGGACACGGTTACCAACACATACTTTGAACAGTCCATGATGGACCAATATGGCATAAGATACGGAAGTGTTCCCGTGGATGCTGTGATTCTTAATGAGAGATTTACATTGCATTCATGGTACAGAGGAAATATGATCATTGCAAATCTGGTGATCCTGGTCGCAATACTTCTTGTGATCATCATAATATTGCTTGCCATCTCAAATAACAGACGTGAGAAGATGGTAAACAAGGACAACCTGACAGGAATCGCAAACAGACTCTATATTAACAAACAGATCAGAAATCTGTCCTCCAACAAGGAGCGATACGGAGTGGTAATGGTGGATCTGGATTATTTTAAGAGTATTAATGACAATCTGGGACATTTGATCGGTGACCAGGTGTTGCTGGGACTGGCAAAGAGGCTTGAGAGTGCAGCGGACCAAAATGATTCAGTGGTTGCCAAGATCGGCGGAGATGAGTTTTTGATACTTGTGAAAAACGGAGACACGGACAGATGCAAGAAACTCTGTGAGGATGTCTTGAATGTTATGAAGGAACCCATAGTCACCGAAAAAGGCGAGGTGACCATCACTTTGTCCATGGGAGGAGCCATCTTCCCCGACGATGCGGACAGTTCCACAAAACTCATGTCACTTGCTGACAAGGCTCTCTACAAAGCCAAGAAGGATGGCCGAAACGGCTTCAGAATGTATTCAGAGATTTCGATCACTTGATCAGATGAAACTGCTTGATGCGATGAAACTGTAATTAAGGCTGTAATAAAGATTTGATGAAAACAGAAATTAATAGTTCATTATAAAGTGCAATAAAAATAGGGCTGTCGCTTTGCGAAGCCCATTTTTTATTGCTATGTAAAAGTCCTTTTTATTTTATTAAACATTATATAAAACATTTGATTAAATATTTTATATAAAATATTTTGTATAGAACTTTTTTAGAACCTGTTGCTTTAAAACTGTTGTATTAACCCCGTTGATTTAAACTCGTTGTTTTAATCCCGTTGTTTTAAATTCGTTGATTTAAACTTGTTGTCTTACCTCG
>JAGDCK010000132.1 GCA_017958585.1 Lachnospiraceae bacterium | reverse complement strand
TTTTTGCGGGCGATGGGGCGAAGCCTCTTTAATATGAGCTCCGTCAGTTCATTGATATCTATATCTACAAAATTCGAGGTCTCAACATTTTTGTCCATCTTCACAAGAGCCAAAAGGTCTGTGATTATGCGGTTTTCCCTGTCGATCTCCTGAGTGATGTCCTCCATAAATTCCCTGTAGATCTCAACGGGAACATCCTGTTGGGTGGTGAGGGAATCTGCCAGGACTTTTATGGACGCCATGGGGGTCTTTAACTCATGGGAGACATTTGCCACAAACTCCTGCCTTGATTCATCCAGGGTCCTGATCCTTGAAAGAACCTGGTTAAAGGCATCCACTATATGCACCGTCTCCACGTAGTCGGGAACGGAGATGATCTCATCGGAAAATCCGGCCTTAACCTTTAATACCTCATCCGTGATCTTGTTAAATGGTCGAACCAAAAGGCCTGAAAGGACGATGGCAAGGGAAATGTTTATGACGATTATGATAAACTCAAGCACCAAAGCATTTCTCTGCAGTATCTCCATGGTGGCGGTTATACTCTCAGTGGAAATACTGGTGAGCATTACGCCCTGCACCTCTGCCTCTCCCTCTGTTGAAGTCAGAGTACTGTCAGCGATGGGCGTTGTCATCTCGATGTAACCGTGGTCCTCATCGTAATTGGAAATATTGTCACCGCGGAAACACTTGATAACCTCCTCGGATATCATGATCTTACCCTGGCTTAATCCGTAGGTATCCTTTACAACCTTGAAATTGCTGTCTATGATCATGACACGTCCGTCATAAATATTCGCCAGCATCTCAAGCTCTGAATCGATTATCTTATCAGTTTTTAAATAGGAATCACTCTTGGCCCTGTATCCCACCAGATAGTTGTTATTAATCAGGTGGTTGGCCACCACACGAAGCTGTGTAGACACGACGTTTATCCGGTTCTCTACCGCTCTGGTCTCATAACTGTTCACGATACCGTAGCGCATAAAGACCCCGGGCAAAACGCCGCTTAACAACACGATTATAAAGATTCTCACCCTTAAGCTTTTAAGCGGGGCAAAAAAAGATTTTTTTTCCATTTTATATAAACCCGTTATCTAAAATAAAAAGCAGCTATTCATTCAAAAAATAGTATCCCACGCCCCATTTGGTATGAACATACTTCGGCTCTCCGGGATTTGGTTCTATCTTTTCTCTAAGACGCCTGATGTGAACATCCACTGTTCTCACATCCCCGGGATAGTCCGTACCCCAGACGATCTTTAAGAGATTTTCTCTCGAGTAAACCTTGTTCGGATTTTTCATAAGAAGCTCCAAAACCTCAAATTCCTTCGCGGTGAGGGATACCTCTTCATTGTCCAGATACGTGCGCCTGTCATCGCATATAAGCTTAAGGCCGCCGCTCTCAAGTACTGAGCCGGCGCTTTCCTTTTCTTCCTTTTTCTCAGTCCTTCGCATGATGGCCTTGATCCTTGCCTTCACCTCCAGAATGTTAAAAGGCTTTGTCATATAATCATCGGCGCCGTATTCAAGTCCCAGGATCTTGTCCATGTCATCACCCTTTGCGGTAAGCATGATGATGGGGACGTTTGACGTCTCGCGGATCGCCTGGCAGACTTCAAAACCTGTGAGTTTCGGAAGCATCACGTCAAGTAAGATTATGTCATATTTGTTTCTGCCGGCAAGCTCAAGCGCTTCCTCTCCGTCATAGGCACAATCCACCAGCATATTGTCCTGTTCAAGGGAAAATCTGATTCCCTTTACTATGCTTTTTTCATCATCTACCACCAAAACTATTCTCTGGGCCATGGCTCACCTCAATCCACTCTTATCAAATCCTTGATCTTGTTGTAAACACTGTCTTTTATGCCGGACACTTTCATAATGTCCTTCACGTCTGTAAAAAAACCGTTCTGTTCTCTGTAAGCTATTATATCCTTTGCTCTCGATTCTCCGATACCGGGAAGTGTCATAAGATCCTTTTCGGTTCCTGTGTTTATATTGACTCTTGAGTCTTTAAAACCACTGTCTTCTGTTCCTGCCACCCGGCTTACCTCACCTTTTTTGGGGAAATACAGCATATCTCCGTCTTTTAAAAAACCTGCCAGGTTTATGGCCGACTCATCAGCTTCCTCCGTCATGCCTCCGGCCATTTGAAGAGCGTCAAAAATCCGACTCCCCTCATATAAATAATACACGCCCGAAGCATTCACCTCACCGCATACATATACGCAGAGAAGTTTTTCATCGCCGGTGCCGGTTTCCTC
>JAGDCK010000131.1 GCA_017958585.1 Lachnospiraceae bacterium | reverse complement strand
TGGCCCACGAAAAATATCTGCCGCAGTTCAGCAAAGCAGTTTCTATACTTCGTTCAAATAGTTAGACGATCGAAAAAATGCTTTGTGTATGTTATACAGTTTCAAAAGCAGGCGCTTTGGAGCCGCCGGCACTTAATGAGCATTTATGCGAATTTAGTACCGCTGCGTGCGACAAGCAGCGAGAGCGTGCCTGCGTTGGAACTGTATAACGTGCGCAAAGCATTTTTTCGATCGTCTAACTATTTGAACGAAGTATAGAAACTGCTTTGCTGAACTGTGGCAGATATTTTTCGTGAGCCAAAAGCAGTTCATTGAGGACCTCGATGGCACTGCTTTGGGAAGCCACCAGGGGATTTATGATCATGGCGGTAAGGGCATCGTTGTAATCACCTGTGACTGCTGCCTTTGCCCCTGCAATCTCAAAGGATTTTATCTGGCTTACAAGTCCCTTAACAGTGTCGGGAAGGTCTCCCACCGCCAGGGGCACGGGACCGTTTTTGGTGATGACACAGCTTATCTCAACGGCGGCGTCTTTTTCCAGGAAATCTATTGCTCCGTGGTTATAGGTGTCCACCACCTGTATGTCTCTGGTGTCATTGTATATGGAGCAGATCAGGTTGCAGGCTGCATCAGAGTAATATGCGCCGCCTCTTTGCTCAAGCTGTTTTGGCTTTGTGGCAAGGTCTTTGTCCTTGTAAATCTCAAAAAGCTCCGCCTCCAGTTTTTTTACCTCCTCGGCCCTTGTCCCATGCTCCTCATATTTTCTGAGCTCTTCCTTCAGGTTTTCGACAGACATGTAATAGTATCTGTGATAAGGGCATGGCACCACCCCGAGAGTTTTTAAAAAATCACTGCTCCACTCCAGGGCTTTTATGTTTTTCATACTCTGAGTTCCCCAGCCTTCGATGACGCGCTCCGTCACTTCTTTTCCCTTAAGGAACACATGGTTTGCAAAGACCATATGGTTTAACCCTGCAAAGGTCATAAAGATATCTTCTTTTTTGGCCTTTAATATGTCCATGGCGCCTCGTTCCATCCCTATTGGCACATTGCAAAGGCCGATGGTCTTTTTGTGGGCGCCGTAGCGAAATACGGCCTCAGTCACCATTCCCACAGGATTCGTAAAGTTGATGAGCCATGCATCCGGGCACAGTTCCTCCATATCCCTGCAGATATCAAGTATTACGGGGATCGTCCTGAGACCTTTAAACAATCCACCCGCTCCGTTTGTCTCCTGACCCAAAAGCCCGTGGCTTATGGGGATCCTCTCGTCCTTAATCCTTGCCTCGATCTGACCCACTCTCATCTGGGTGGTGACAAAATCCGCATCTTTAAGAGCCTCTCTTCTGTCAAGGGATGTGAAAAGTTTTATGGGGACATTTGCATGTTCTATCATTCGCCTGGCAAGCCCCGCGGTGATCTCGAGTTTTTGCCTTCCCTCCTCGATGTCCACAAGCCATAATTCCCTGACAGGAAGTTTGTCATATCTGTTTATAAAGCCTTCTATCAGTTCCGGGGTGTAGCTTGATCCACCGCCTATGGTAACAATTTTAAGTCCTTCCTTCATACTGCTTTCACCTCATTATTTCCATTCTGTTCTATGAATAAGCTCACCGCTCCCCATTTTCCCGCATCGTTTTTGAAATGGCAGGGATGTATCTGGGTATATTCCCTGAAGGGGAACAGGCTGTAGATCTTTTCCCTCAGGTCGTTTATGAATGCAGGCTCTGCACTTATCCCTCCGCCTATCAGAACCTTTTTGGGATCAAGAAGCGCTATGGCGTTTCCTATCACAACAGCCAGATCCTCCAGCCATTTTTCGTAGATATACGAGATGCCCTCATTGTACATATGTGAAAAAACATACTCTCCGTTTATCTTTTCCCCTATGTATTTGCTGACTTTATCCACCAAAAGGCTGGTGGCACCCACTTCCTTACCGGGCCCCAGTATGCAGAATCCCAGCTCCCCTGCCTTGAAATTGGCACCGGTATAGAGCTTATTGTCCCTCACAATGGCGCCGCCTATGCCGGTTCCCAAAGTGATCATCAAAAAGTCCTCTCCGTCCGCCCCGCTTCCAAGGTCCCTTTCAGCAAGAGCCGCACAGTTGCAGTCGTTTTCAATGGACACCGGGCAGTCGAAAATATCCTCCAGTTCCCGTTTCAGATTGTGCCTTGTAAAGCATTCATCAATGCTAAAGTCCGTATTTATGCCTGTCTTTGTGTCTATAAACCCCGGGGCACTGACTGCAATGCCGCAGTAGTCACCGTGCTCCTCGCTCAGTTTTTCCACTATCCCGCATATCTGCCTGAAAAATCCGTCGACACTCACCACCGTTTCCTCTTTTCCGCTTTTAAGCTCTCTGTAGGAATCGGTGAAAACTCCGTATTTTATAAATGTCCCTCCTATATCAAGGGCTATTATCTTTTTCTCTTTACCCTCCATCTTTTCTCCTCACATCATTACTGCCGCTTTAAAAAGGCGGCAGCAAGGTTTTTCGTATTATCAGCCTTTGATGGCTCCGATCATGACTCCCGATTCAAAATGCTTTTGCACAAATGGATAGAATATGAATATCGGGAGTGTGGATACAACGATTATGCAGTACTTGACGGTCTGCTTGTACAGGATCAGATCCCCCGAGAAATTCGAGGTGTTGACATTGCTGCTTCCCGTCATGGTGGTACTGACGTCTCCGGTTACCAATATCTCCTTTAGCACAAGCTGCAAAGGATATTTAGTCCTGTCACGCAAAAATATGGACGCCTGTAACCATGAATTCCAATGAGCCACAACATAATAGAGGAACACCGTTGCGATCGTCGCTTTCATAAGGGGCTGCACGATCCTAAAGAGGATGGTAAACTCCCCCGCTCCGTCAAGCTTTGCAGACTCCACCAGACTCTCCGGAAGTCCCACCATGGCAGTCCTTACGATGATCATGTTGTATGCGCTAAAGCACACCGGCAGGATAAGGGCAAGCCTTGTGTCAAACATGTGCAGACCTTTTGTGATGACAATGTAGTATGCGATCATACCGCCGTTAAACATCATCGTGAACGTGATCAGAAACATGATGGCATTTGCCCACAACACATTTTTGCGGCTGAGGGCATAGGCCGCCATGACCGTAAGTAACATCCCCAGGGCCGTGGCTGTGATAACATAGAAAAATGTATTCAGATATCCGGTGACCAGATCTTTGTTCTGAAATACCAGACTGTAACCTTTTAATGTAAATCCCTTTATGCGCCATATAAGCCCCGACTGGCCGATGACCCATCCCGCATCGCTGAAGGATGCGCATACCACATGCCATACAGGAAGTATGCAGGCCAGGATCACTCCTATGAACAATAAAGTGTTTATTATCTCAAAAATTCTCCTTGGAACAGAAACATGTCTTCTCATATCTATGACCATACCTTTCATATAATCTGCTTATTTTTAAAAAATCTAGAACAGACTCGTGTCCGTGAACTTTTTGCTGCACTTGTTTGCCATCAGCAAGAGCACAAAATTTATCACCGAGTTAAAGAAGCTCACGGCACTGCTGTATCCGTAATTGAAATCCAGCAGACCTTTTCTGTATACGTAGCTTGAGATTATGTCCGCTGTTTCATAGATCTGCGAATTGTATAAAAGTATGGTTTTCTCATAACCCACAGACATCATGGAGCCGATCTTTAATATCAGCATGATCACAATGGTGGTGGAGATTCCGGGAAGTGTCACATACCAGGTCTGCTTCCATCTGTTTGCTCCGTCAATTACTGCTGCCTCATAGAGCTGTTGATCGATGCCGGCAAGAGCCGCCACATAGATGATGCTGCCAAAGCCTATTCCCTGCCATATTCCTGAACCGATGTAGAGGGGCCTCCAATAGGAAGGGATACTTAGGATATTCTGGGTGTTATTTGTAAAAAGCCCCACCAGCTGTGTCAGCACACCCTTTGATTTGCAAAAATCGATTATCATACCTGCCACAACTACCATGGAGATAAAATAGGGCATATAGCTGATGGTCTGAATGGTGCGTTTAAACACTTTGCTCCTTATCTCGTTTAACAGAAGGGCAAAAATGATCGTGAGAGGAAATGCGATCAGAAGCTCCCATACACTGATCATAAATGTGTTTCTCACAAGTCTGAAAAAGAATGGATCGTGGAAAAATGCTACGAAATGCTTTGTTCCCACAAGCGGGCTTTTCAGGATTCCGATCTTTGGCTTGTAATCCTGGAATGCCATGATAAGTCCGCTCATAGGTAAGTAAGCAAACAGAATGAAATAGATCACTGTCGGCAATGCCATCAGATAGATAATGTAATTGCGCTTAAAATCCTTGCGGATCGCGGCCTTGGTATATTTCCTGTACCCGTTGTCCGCTTTTTGGTTCTTTCTCTCTTTCACATCAAAACCCCCTTGGTGTTTTTATTTCACGCTCATTGTAGCCAACCGGGCCGTGAAAAAGTAGGGGCACTTTTCGAAGAGAATACGCAATTTTATGTTTTTTTACCTGTATTTGATACCTATTATTTTACCTTATTTACATTTTTTGTACTGACCCGGTGTAATACCCTCATATTTTCTAAAGGTTCGGATCATTGACTTGGAATCGATAAATCCGCTGAGCATTGCAGCGTCCTTTACGGACTTACCCTCATCCAATAGTTCCTTGCACTTTGATACCCTCACCATATGAAGATACCCGAGTATGCCGTTTCCGGTGTATTTTTTGAACATCCTTCCCATATAGGAAAGGCTGATGCCAAACTCATCCGCAACAGAGGAGATGGAAAGATTCACATCCGCGTAGTTTTTGTCTATATAATCCTTGGCATCAAGTATCTTTTGAGGGATCTTGTTCTCGACCAGCTCCTCGCATCCGGATATGATCTCGTCGAATATCATGTCGATCTCGCTCTTTAGCTGATTGATGGATTGCGCCTTAAACAGTCTGTCCGGAACCTCCAGATTTTTGATAAAATCGTCCCCGTCATCGGTGTGGATTCCGTTTAATATGCCAAGCACCAGGCTGATCATGCCGGATGCCTGACAATGGTTTATGGACATGTTCTTGATATCTTTTTTAAATCCCTCATCAAGCATATTTCCAAGAAGGGCCTTCGCAATGCCATAATCCCTTGTGGCCACGCAGTTGTTAAGCTTTTTGATATCATCCGCGTATTTTCCTATATCAAATGGAATATCGTCGTCGCTGTTTTCCTCATAGAAAATAATGTCGTCAACTTCGTCTTCCCAGAAACATTTGTATCCCACGGTGGCCATTGCCTCCGCATAGCTCTCGCTGAGTTCGTCCACTCCGTGATGGGGCTTACTGATCGCCGCATAGACATCCAGTTTGAAAATATCCTCAAAAAATCCCACACAATTCTGAAGTTTTGCAAAAATCTCCGGGTCATCCCTGATTATAGCAAGGACCACGTTGTCAGTCTCAAGCACGATACCCCAGCCCTCTGAGAGAAATGTCTCCTGAAGCACATTTTCGATGGCAAAAAACGACAGTGATATATCCTGGTTTGTAAAGCCCTTACCCTCAGTTCCCAGGATACTCTCCTCCGGGTTTATATATCCTATGGCTATTATGCGATAGGGATCCTTACCCCATTCGGATTCCATCCTCCTGTCCATATTTTCCCTGAATTCCGCACTTATCTTGCCGGTCTGTTTTCTGCCGTTTAATATGCTAAAGAGCATCTTTTCATTTAAGATCTTGTTGTGGTTTTCAAGCTGCTTCTCCATATCCTCATAGTCATTTGCAAGATTTGACAAAGCCACACCCAGATCCGTTGCCATTTTACCTTCCGCCACGCCCGCGCCGCGCTTTGATGAATTAAGCTTTGCCATCAGCCTCTCGATTGGGTTTGAGCTCTTTTTTGCAAGATACACAGCCAGCATCACACCGATCACCATGCATATCAAAAGTTCTATCAATATGACTAAAAGCATGTAGTTGTTCTTTTTGTAAAAGTCTCTCTCCGGCACGCAGATCACATATTTTAAGTCTATGACATTTGACCCCATAAAGGAGCTGACATATTTTTCTCCGTCTATGACCGTTCGCATAAGCTCCCCGGGCTCAGTCAGGGATTCGTATTTAAATCCGGATATATCAACGGACATATTGCTGTTTCCTATGATATTGCCGTTTTTGTCTATGAGGAAAATGGTTCCGCCGGAATTTGTTCCCATGTCCCCAAGGATCTCTTCCACATCTTTCCATCTAAGCACCGTCACGATGCTGGCCAGCACGTCTTTGTAAGTCCTTGAGAATGTATTTTCATAGAAATATATCCTGCAGTTCTCGGTTCCCGCATCCTGCACAAAATACCCTCTTGCCACACCGAAGTTAAAGATATCCTCATAATCGCAGGGAAGCCCCGCTTCATCCGCATATATATAGGTAAGCCTCTCGGGATATCTTCTCTTTGTGGTTATGAGATCCCCGGACTGAGGAAAATACACCTGCACATCTTCCATCAGATAATTACTGTTTTTCATGCCGGTGATGACATCCTTTAGTTCAACTATGTCAAACATCAGACTTCCACTCCACTCGGTGGAACCCATGAGGTTTTTTAAGGACTTGTTGCTCAGAAGCGCACCCTTTGACAGCATATGATTGGAAATTATCTGATCCCCGATGCCCTGGGTCTTTTTTATGATGGTGGTCTGGTATTCCAGAACCTCCTCTTCTATCATTTTATTTGAGTATAAATATCCGAAAACCGATACCAGAATCGGCAGGATCAGCATTATCAGATATGATTTTAGAAATGTTTGGTATGCCCCGCTCTTTTTCATTGAAACTTCTCCCTCTTAATTGTTATCATTATACTTGCGAAAATAACTTCACACAACCTCATGTAGTTTTTTGAGAATGAAAATCAAAAAAGGAGAATTTTTATTTCTCTTTTTGAGACCATAAAACCATTATTGACCATTTAAAAATCATCCCGGATGATTGATGATTAATATATCAGATTTCACGGATCCGATCTCTGAAAAAAAACAAACTAAATAATCTATTGGAGGAATTATTATGAAATGCAAAAAGATTTCAGCTCTGCTTATGGCATCTGCCATGGTAGTGGGATTGCTTTCCGGTTGCGGCAGCGCTTCCGACAGTTCAACATCAGTTGCAGATGACAGCACCGCTAAAAGTTCCGCCCCTGCTCAGACTGAAGCAGACGAGAATATCACTGCCAATGAAGTAACTCTTCCTCTCTGTGAGGAGAAAACAACACTGAAGCTCTTTATTCCATTGGATGGCAACATGGCTACCATAACAAGTGATTACAATGAGAATAAATTCTTCCAGGAGTTAGAGAAACGTACAAATGTACATATAGAATTAATCTGTCCCGCCATCGGTGAGGAGCCCACAGCTTACAACCTGATGATCGCATCGGATGAGCTTCCCGATATCATTGCTCACAACGGTTACCATTACGCAGACGGTCTCGATGCCGCAGTGGACGATGGATATTATATGGATCTTACTCCTTATCTGGATACATATTTGTCAAATTACAACAAATTGAGAC
>JAGDCK010000130.1 GCA_017958585.1 Lachnospiraceae bacterium | reverse complement strand
ATTTTTTATATAATACATTAAATTCCATCAAATGGCTGGGAGAGATGAACGGGATCACTAGCATCACAGAGATAACCGCATCCCTATCCTCCATGCTCCACACCATAGCAAAAGTTGAATCCACCTTTGTAGATATTGCCACCGAATTATCATTTATAAAGGACTATCTGATGATCCAGTCCTACCGGTACGGGAATTCCTTTGACATTGAGTACAACGTGTCAGAGCCTTACCTCTACAATGCTCTGATCATCAAGTTTATACTTCAGCCATTAGTGGAAAATGCAATATTCCACGGTATCGAGCCAAGTGGCAGACATGGAAAGATCCGCATTGACGTGTATACGGAGAATAAGGATCTGTTTATGAAGGTTACCGACAACGGTGTGGGAATAGATCCACAAAGGCTTGAAAAGATAAACAGCCACACACTAAGTCCCTCAGATCCGGACAAAGACATCGGCATCTCAAACATTAACAGCCGTATAGTTCTGGAATATGGTAAAGAATACGGACTCAAAGTGGAATCAGTCGTAAATGAATTCACCACAGTCACTATTCACACTCCACTTGTATTAAAAGATAATCAATGAAAGGCAGGTTATTTAAATGCGAAATGTTCTTTTGGTAGATGACGAACCCCTCGCAAGGATCGGAATGCAGTCCATGCTTTCTACCATGCATGATATAAAAGTAACAGGCTCTGTATCAAACGGTGCTCTAGCCCTGGAATTCATAAGATCGTCTCACCCGGACATTGTGATAACGGATATCAAAATGCCTGTGATGGACGGACTCACACTTTTAAAAACAGTCTGTGAATCCGACATGGAAAAAAGGCCTGCATTCATAATTCTGACCAGTTACGAAGAATTTGATTACGTGAAGAGCGCCATCAAATATGATGCCTGCTACTATCTCGTCAAAATGGAACTCTCCCCACAGACTTTGTCCGAAGCGCTGAAAAAAGCCTACAAAACATTGGACATGCTGGAAGGAAACGGCAAACCTGCTGCCCTTTCCACCGACAATATCTTCGTTAACAGATTCTATTACAATCTGTTAAGCTATGGCTTTCACTCAGAGGAAGCCATACTTGATGCCGTGGAACGAAACGACAGGGACTTTCCCTCAAAAAGATATCTCACCGTGGCAGTAAGCCTTGCAGATGAAAACAGCAGGATGCATGATCACAGCAAATCCTATTCCACGTATATGTCCGTTACCAGCACTTTAAAAAGCAGCCTCTCGCCTTCGCTGAAGGCTAAATTTGTGCCATGGAGCCAGGATATCATAGGAATAATCATTTTACTGAATGACGAGATAACATTTGAAGACTGCTCTGTCATGATAAACGACGCAGAGAAACTCATCAAACAATATCTGGGAATAAAGGTGACCTGCTCCTTCGGAACCCTGACCGAAAGCATGATATTACTATCATCAAGTTTTTCATCTGCTCTCGCATCCCTCGATGAAAATATGTTGCATCGAACCGAGACTGCCACCATTGACATAACATCCGTTTCAAGGCGGCTTATCAGAGCTTTTGACAGTCTTGATGACGACTTGATGGAACAGACCTTAAAAAATATTGAGTTAAGCATAGATACACTCACTCAATATGATTCCATCAGTCTGGTCTCATGCGTGATAAATGTCATCATAAACTGTCTAAACGACGGTGAATCAATGCTTGAAAATGCTTTTTCAAACTATTCCGGTTCTTTCAGATCCCTGTACTCTTTCACAGGAAAAGAACAGATAAAAAGCTATCTTATCAATCTGAAAAGCTGCATTGAAAATGCCTTCGCCAGACAAAAGAACGACTCAAAGAACAAGATCGTGCTCACCGCCAAGCAATATATCAGAGAACATGTTTACGAAAAACTGTCCCTTTCGGATGTGGCACTCCACATTGGCGTAAGCCAAAACTATCTGTCCACCCTGTTCGGTTCATACTCGGATCTGGGATTCAGCGAATACGTTATGAGCTTAAAAATTCAAAAAGCAAGAGAGACCCTTGAAAAACAAAATATCAAGGTATATGAATTAAGTGACATGCTTGGATTTGAAAATCCGCAGTATTTCAGTAAGGTCTACAAAAAATACACCGGATATTCTCCTTCGGACACACCGGCAAAGATATGAATCGCACTGATGTGTCCAAAAGATTTATTAATTTAGGCTATATTGGTAAACTGCGTAAACTAATGTTCAACCGGGCCTGTGTAACCTGAGATTCCGCCGATATTGTTCACAGTTGTATATCCCATTTTTACCAATGCGGATGTTGCGGAAGAACTTCTGCCGCCGCTTAAACAATATACAAAAAGCGGAGTGTTTTTGTCGGGGGCGACATTCGAGATCATGCCGATACTTGAGAGTGGTACGTTTTTGCTGCCGGGAATATGGCCCGAACCGTACTCGTCCTGCTCGCGCACGTCGATAAGAACCGCGCCCTTTGTGTCTTTATACATACTTACGCCCTGATTGATATCCGGGCCTTTAAAAAAATCAAATATATTCATCAAAATGCTCCTTGTTTACAATATTTATTGGTTAACTGCAACTTTTTACTTACAGGGTCAGATCCTCAAGGGACATTCGGTCGATTATGTCGACCTCGCCCCTCTTTAACTCGATAAGACCCTCTCCCGCAAAATATTTTAGTATTCTGGTCACCACTTCCCTTGCTGTTCCAAGGTGTGAAGCTATTTTTTCATGGGTGATGATAAGCTTATCCGTCCCTTCAAGTGAAGCTTCCTCCAGCAGAAAACCGGCAAGCCTCTTATCCATACTCTGCCACATGATCTGCTCCAAAAGCCACATCACATCCGAAAATCTGGCTGACATTATCTCGTTTATATACCTGGAGATAACCAGTGAGTTTTCACTAAGTCGCTTAAACTTGTGGGATGGGATCAGGTAGTAGGCCGTTTCTTTTTCGGTTTGAACCGTTATATCAAAATGAATGTCTCTTAAAATGCATGACGCACTAAAGAGGCATATCTGCCCGGGGAGTATGCGGTACAGAGTCACTTCCCTGCCCTCAGGCGATGTGATAAATGCCCGAAGCATCCCGTCGGTCACCAGTATCAGACCCTCGCACTCTTCATTTGAATCATGAATCAGTACGCCTGCGGGCACAGTCTTTTTGACCGCATTTGTCAAAAGCTCATCCTGTTCTGTTTTTGTCAGTTCTCCCCATACAGGGAAAAATTCTGCAATTTCCATGGCTTCTCCATATAAAGAATCAGTATTTTCACACTTTTACTTTATTGGATTTGCACGGTTTTTGCAATGACTTGCGGTGATGTTTTATGGTCTGTCAGGTGTAATGCACAGACCCTTTATGCCCGTCAGTCAAATTTGCAGGGCTTTGCATCATTTGAAATGTTGTTACCCTTTATGCTTTCCAGATAAGACCTGTAGAATGTAGCACCACCCTCTGCCACGCTTGCATTTTCGAAGCCGTTTTGACGCAGGATCCTGCATACGTTATAGGCTCTTACACCAATGGCACACAGGACGCAGATCTCCTTGTCTCTTGGAAGTTCATTCAGGCGGTCTCTCACCTGTCCAAATGGGATATGAACCGTTCCCTCCGGCGCCCAGGCATTTCGCTCTGACTGCTCGCGCACATCCAGGACAACCACTTTTTCGGGATCGGCATTTGCCACTTCGCTGACATTTCTAAATGATACCAGACCGTCTCTGATATTTTCAGATACAAAGCCCAGCATATTTACAGGATCTTTTGCGGATGCAAACGGTGGAGCATAAGCAAGTTCCAGGTCTTTTAAATCCCAGGCTTTGGCCCCAAGGCGGATCGCAGTCGCGATGACATCTATTCTCTTGTCAGCTCCTTTTGGTCCTACTGCCTGAGCACCCAGGATCTTTCCGTCTGTTGCAAATATCAGTTTAAGATAAAGACCTGTGGCATTTGGATAGTAACCCGCATGGTCTTTTTGCAATATTGAAAAAGCTTTATAATCTCTGTCCTTCATCAAGCCTTTGGCTTTCAAAGCCTTTTCCGTAAGACCTGTCGAAGCTGCCGCCTGATCAAATACCTTTGCAACGGAAGTTCCCATGGTTCCTTTGTATTCTTTTAAGGGTTCTCCTTTTTTAACGGAAATGATATTGTCAGCGACCATTCGTCCCTGCTTATTTGCAGGTCCTGCAAGGGGTATCATTGCCTTTTCTTCGGACACAAAGTGGTCTACCTCGATGACATCACCAACTGCCCAGATGTTTTCTGCGGATGTACGCATCATCCTGTCAACTTTAATCCCGCCTCTTTCGTTTAGTTCAAGGCCTGCTGCCTTTGCGATGGCACTGTTAGGGCGCACTCCAATGGAGAGGATCACAAATTCAGTTTCCACTTCGCTTCCGTCTGACAGAGTGATCTTTACGCCCTTTTCAAAATCT
>JAGDCK010000129.1 GCA_017958585.1 Lachnospiraceae bacterium | reverse complement strand
ATCACCGATGCAAACGGCGAAAAGACCAGGATCACCCACGGCCGTTACGTTCGCTTCCTTGAGAGCGCTGACAGAAGGGTTCGTAAGGAAGCCTTTGAAGGTCTTTACAGCGAATACAAGAAATATTTAAACACCTATGCCGCTCTCTATAACGGTCAGGTTAAGCAGCAGTTATTTTACTCAAAGGTAAGAAAATACAATTCAAACCTTGAGGCAGCAGTTGACAGAAACAATGTATCTCCCAAGGTTTATCAGATACTTGTGGATACGGTAAACAAAAATCTTGATAAGCTTCACAGATATGTCCGTCTCAGAAAAAAATGTCTGGAGCTTGATGAGCTTCACATGTATGACATCTACACTCCCATGATTAAGGACGTGGCAAAGTCTTACACATTTGAGGAGGCAAAGGAACTGGTATTAAAGGCTCTTGCACCCTTGGGTGAGGACTATGTTGCCATCGTAAAGAAGGGCTTTGATGAGAGATGGATCGATGTATATGAGAACAAGGGAAAGAGAAGCGGTGCGTACTCCGCAGGTGCTTACGGATGCCACCCTTATGTGCTTCTTAACTTCTCCGGTTCACTGGATGAGGTATTTACTCTTGCCCATGAGATGGGTCATGCGATGCACTCATATTTTTCAAATGAGGCTCAGCCCTATATCTACTCAGACTATACAATATTCGTGGCAGAGGTGGCTTCCACATGTAATGAGATGCTCCTTCTCGACTACATGTTAAAGAATACAACAGATAAAAACATGAGATTCTATCTCCTTAATCACTACCTTGATTCATTTAAGGGAACCATTTTCCGCCAGACCCAGTTTGCGGAGTTTGAGATGCTCACAAACAAGATGGTGGAGGAGGGTGAGAGCCTTAACGCAGATAATCTGAGCTCTCTCTACCTTGATATCAACAAGAGATATTACGGCGAGGATATGATAAGCGATCCCAAGATAGCATATGAGTGGGCAAGGATCCCTCATTTTTATTACAATTTCTATGTATATCAGTACGCTACAAGCCTCTCGGCTTCGGTGACCATCGCTCAGAGAATCTTAAAGGAGGGCGCTCCCATGGTTGAGAAGTACAAAAACTTCCTTCGCGGCGGATGTACACTTCCTCCCGTGGATCTTCTTCGCCAGGTGGATATCGACCTTGAGACACCCACACCCATCCAGGATGCTTTTGACGTAATGGAAAAAGTTCTGGATGAGATGGAAGAAATGGTTAAATAATCGGAGAAAAATATATGAAAACAAATTGGAATCTGGATGTCATCTACAAGGGGCTTGATGATCCGAAATACAAAGCGGACTTCGAAGCCTTTAAGAGAAAACAGCTGGAATTTAAGGAGTATGTTGAAAATTCCGAAAATGAGGAGAAGGGTAAACGTGTAAAGACCATCATCTTCATGGAGGAGGAGATCACAAAGCTTTTGATCGACATGCTTTATTTCGTGGAATTAAAGGGTTCTGTGGACACCACCGACGGTGACATTATGGCTGAGGAGTCAAGGCTTATGAGCCTTTACTCCGAGGGCGTGGCAACGGATGTAAAAGCCGAGAAATTCATCGGAAGCGTGACGGAGTATGATGAACTTTTTAAGGAGTATCCCGAGCTTAAAACATATGAATTCTATATAAAAGAGTGCCACAGAAAACTGGTGCATACCATGAGTGAGGAAGAGGAGGCCATGGCCTCAGCCATGGATAATTTCGGCGGAAGTGCCTGGAGTAATCTCCAGTCATTCCTCACATCAAACTTAAAGGTTGACTACGACGGAAAAGAGATAACTCTCTCGGAAGTCAGGAACTTAGCCTATGACAAGGACCCTTCAGTCAGAAAGGCAGCCTATGAGGCGGAGATAAAGGCCTATGACAAGATAAGCGGTTCCGTGGCCTATGCCCTAAACAACATAAAGGGTCAGGTCAACATGCTCTCCGCAAAGAAAAAGTATGAGTCCCCCCTTCATCAGGCCCTTGACGCTTCCAGAATGGAGAAGGCAACTCTTGATGCCCTCATGGAAGCCGTAAAGGAATACCTCCCGGTGTTCAGGAAGTATCTTAAGAAAAAAGGTGAGATCCTGGGACACAAAAACGGTCTTCCCTGGTACGACCTTTTTGCTCCCATCGGAAAGATCGACAGGCAGTATTCCGTGGAGGATGCGGAAAAATATCTGGTTGAAACCTTTAACGGATTTACTCCCGAGATGGGCGGAATGATAAAGGAAGCCTTTGAGAATGAGTGGATAGATTTTTATCCCGCAAAGGGAAAAGTGGGAGGAGCGTTCTGCGAGGCGGTGCCTTCCCTTAAACAGAGCAGGATCCTTACCAATTTTGACGGTTCATTCTCCGCTGTTGACACACTGGCTCACGAACTGGGACACGCTTTCCACAATAAGCAGGTCTTCTCAGAACCCGCACTTTTACAGGACTATCCCATGCCCGTTGCGGAGACGGCTTCAACCTTTAACGAAGTGTTCCTCTGCAACGCAGCCATAGACGAGGCAAAGGATCCTGAGGAGAAGATGGCGCTCCTTGATGCAAATCTCATCGAAAACTGCCAGTGCGTTGTGGATATCTACAGCAGATACCTCTTTGAGACCAAGGTATTTGAACAGAGCAAAGAGAAGTTTTTGATGGCTGAAGACCTTGACAGGATCATGCTGGAGTGCCAGGAGGAGTCCTACGGCGACGGCCTTGATCCGGAGTACAAAAACAAGGGAATGTGGATATGCAAGAGCCATTATTACAGCTCGGGACTCAGTTTTTACAACTTCCCATACACCTTCGGAAATCTTTTTGCAGAGGGACTGTATGCTCTTTACAAAGAGGAAGGCGATAGCTTCGTACCCAAGTACAAAGAGATGCTTCGCACCACCACCGTTCACACCATTGAGGAGGACGGCGAGATGATGGGCATCGACTTAAGGGATAAGGCTTTTTGGGAAAAGAGCCTTGAACAGATAAAGGAACAGATCGACAAATTTGCGGCTTTGTAACTGATATGATACATGTTTAGCCATGAGGCGGGAGGAAGATCTTTATGAGATGCAGACGAACTGTTATTGAAGCGGATGTTGAAAAATACGAGATCGGCAAAGGCATGGAGGACGGTGTGGAGCTTTTCAGCGACGTGATCACCAAGGGCTGGATCATCACCGAGGGCCTCGTAAAGATAGAGCGCGAGGACGGCGCTCTGGTGTGCCCTTACATTTCTAACAGAAGAGGCAGAACCTTCATAAAAGAAGGGGACTACATCATCATCGATGACGACGGTACAAAGCATGTCTGTGGCGCCGACAAGATCTTTGAGAGATACGAAAAAATCTAAAAATACATCAACTGCGGTAAAAAAGCACAATACAAATTGATTTTTCATCTCCTATTTCGGAAATTTTTAGATTTACTTTTATTTTCATTTATTGTATGCTAAAAAATGTTTTTGGTAATCTAAATTTTTTTGGAGGAAAATCATGAAAAAATTATTAAGCATTGTCCTCAGTACTGTACTTGCTCTTTCAGTGCTTGCAGCATGCGGATCAACAGAGAACGCTAACACAGATTCAGATGCTGCAGTTACAGAGGAAACAGCAGCAGTTGAAGAGACAGCAGAAGCAGCAGAAGATACTGCAGCAGCTTCAGATGTAAAGATCGGTGTTGTACTTGTAGGTGACGAGAACGAAGGTTATACATACGCTCACATCGCCGGTATCAAGGCAGCAGCAGACGCAGTAGGTATTCCCCAGGATAACATCATCTGGAAATACTCAATCCCCGAAGATGAGACATGCTACACATCATGTGTAGACCTTGTAGATCAGGGTTGCGTAGCAATCTTCTCTAACTCATATGGTCATCAGTCATTCACACAGCAGGCAGCAGCTGAGTATCCCGATGTTCAGTTCGTAGCCATGACAGGTGATACAGCAGCACGTTCAGGACTTGACAACTTCTCAAACGCTTTCACAAAGGTTTATGAGTCACGTTTTGTATCAGGTGTTGTTGCAGGTTTAAAGGTTAAGGAACTTGTTGAGAGCGGTGCTCTTGCAGACAACAATTTCGATGCTGACGGAAATGTAAAGATCGGTTATGTTGGTGCATTCCCTTACGCAGAGGTTGTTTCAGGTTATACAGCATTCTTCCTTGGAATCAAGTCAGTATATGAGCAGGTTTCAATGGAAGTTACCTATACAAACAGCTGGTTCTCAATCGCAGCAGAGGGCGCTGCAGCAGATGCTCTCATGGCAGACGGTTGTGTTATCATCGGTCAGCACGCTGATTCAACAGGTGCTCCCACAGCTGTAGAGGCAGCTCTTACAAGCGGTAAGGTTGCTTACTCAGTAGGTTACAATGTAGACATGACAAACGTAGCTCCTACAGCAGCTCTTACATCAGCTACAAACAACTGGGAAGTTTACTATGAGGTAGCTTTCAAGGCAGTTGTTGCAGGCGAGAAGATCCCTACAAACTGGGCTGAGGGTTATGATCAGGCAGCAGTTGGCATCACTGTTCTCGGACAGAGCGTTGCTGAGGGTACAGCTGACAAGGTAGCAGAGGTTGAGGCTGCTATCAAGGACGGTTCTCTCCACGTATTCGATACAGAGAGATTCACAGTTGGCGGTGCACACCTTGATTCTTATCTTGTAGATATGAACGGTGACTTCGTAAACGATGACGAGGAAGCTATCTGGGATGGTTTCTTCCACGAGTCTGAGCTTAGAAGTGCTCCTTCATTCGATATCAGAATCGACGGAATCACAGAGCTCAACTAATTTAAATGATACATATGGGGGGAAGTTAAAACGGCTTCCCCCCTATTTTAATCATCACTTCGCTTATTTCCAGTAAGCGACGGAGGCAATTGCGGCTCTGTGTTTATGACAAAAGTTGCAACTTTGCAAAATCAGAAGAATTTTGGAAAAGGATGTGTTAATCTATTTCTTGAGACATCTTTGTCCAAAATTTTTTGGGTTAAAAGGAAAGAGGTTAAAAATGAACGATATCGCCATAAGTCTTAAGGGTGTCACCAAGGTTTTCGGTGAGACCGTAGCCAACAGAGACGTGACAATGGATGTAAAGCGCGGTGAGATACTGGCGCTTCTTGGAGAAAACGGAAGCGGAAAGACCACCCTCATGAACATGCTCTCGGGAATATATTATCCCGATGCCGGAACCATCAGTGTGGACGGAAATCCGGTTGATATCAGGTCCCCCAAGGATGCCTATGAGCTCGGGATCGGAATGGTTCATCAGCACTTCAAACTGGTGGATGTTTTTACCGCGGCTGAAAATATGATCCTCGGCGTTGAGACAAAGGAGCGTTTTGACAGAAAAAAAGTCTATGCAGACATGAACGAGATCTGCGAAAAATACGGCTTTGACATAAATCCCGAGCAAAAAGTCTATGACATGTCAGTGTCTCAGAAGCAGACTTTGGAGATCGTAAAGGTTCTTTACCGTGGGGCAAATATCCTCATATTGGATGAGCCTACCGCAGTGCTCACTCCCCAGGAGACAGAGAAGCTTTTCAATGTCATCCGAAACATGAAGGAAAACGGAAAGAGCGTTATCATCATCACCCACAAACTCCACGAGGTTCTTGCCATCTCCGACAGAGTTGCCATCCTCAGAAAGGGTGAGTATATCGATGCCATCGAGACAAAAAATGCCACAGAGGCAGTCCTCACCGAGATGATGGTGGGCAAGAAGGTTGAGCTCAATATCGAGAGACCTGAGGTGAAGGAGAAATTCAAGCGCCTCGAGATCAAGCATTTAAACTGCGTGGATGCAGACGGAATCAGAGTATTAAAGGATATCAATTTTGATGTATACAGCGGAGAGATCCTGGGTATCGCAGGTATCTCCGGAAACGGACAGAAGGAGCTTTTGGAATCCATCGCCGGTCTCCAGCTTGTAAGCCCCGACAGCTCGGTTGTGTATTTCGAGCCAAAGGAGCAGGAGGAGAGCCAGCTTGTGGGCAGAACTCCCAAGCAGATAAGAGACCTGGGAGTTCATCTGTCATTTGTTCCCGAGGACAGACTTGGAATGGGACTTGTGGGCTCCATGGGCATGTCCGAGAACATGATGCTCAAAAACTACGGCGAGGCAAAGGGTGTATTTACGGATCTTAAGCGCCCCAAGGCTTTGGCAGATCAGATAAAAGAGGATCTGGAGGTTGTGACTCCTTCATTAAACACCCCCGTCAGAAAGCTTTCCGGCGGAAATGTACAGAAGGTCCTGGTGGGAAGAGAGATCGCTGCAAACCCTACAGTCCTCATGACTGCATATGCGGTAAGAGGACTTGATATCAATACTTCATATACCATCTACCATCTTTTGAATGAACAGAAAAAGAACGGTGTTGCCGTAATCTATGTGGGCGAGGATCTGGATGTTCTGGTTGAACTTTGCGACAGGATCGTGGTGCTTTGCGGCGGAAGAGTAAACGGCATCCTGGACGGCAGGACCACCACCAAGGAAGAGATAGGACTTTTGATGACCAACTTAAAGGAGGAGGAAAACTAAAATGAAAAACATAAAGAATGTATCCGAACCCTTTGTGAGGATCGCCAAAAGAGATGATATGCCCTTTGGAAAAAAGCTTCTGGTGAGACTTGTGGCAGTTCTTCTCTCACTTATAGTAAGTGCCATCATTATCTTTGCAATTACAAAATATAACCCCGTTACGGTGTATGTCACCATGTTCCAGGGTGCCCTTGGCACCAGGACCCGTGTCTGGTCAACTTTAAAGGAAATGTTTTTGCTCACCTGTATCGCCGTGGGCCTTGCTCCGGCATTCAAGATGAGATTCTGGAATATCGGAGCTGAGGGTCAGGTCCTTGTGGGAGGAATCGTATCCGCAGGATGCATGATCTACCTCACAGGCGTTCCGTCAGTGGCTCTCTTTGCCATTATGATAATAAGCTCTGTTTTGATCGGAGCTGTATGGGGACTCATTCCCGCACTCTTTAAGGCAAAGTGGAATACAAACGAGACTCTGTTCACACTTATGATGAACTATGTGGCTATCCAGCTTACCAGCTTTGTGGTATCCAAATGGGAGAATCCTTACGGATCAAACACCGTTGGTATCATCAATCAGAATACCAGGATCGGATGGCTTCCCGCTCTTTTCAAGCAGCAGTATCTCCTGGACCTCTTGATGGTAATCGGCCTTGTGATCTTTATGTATATCTATCTTACAAAGAGTAAGCACGGATATGAGATAGCAGTCGTTGGAGAAAGCGAAAATACGGCCAGATACGCAGGAATCAATGTGAAGAAGGTTTTCATACGTACGATGCTCATATCCGGCGGAATTTGCGGTTTTGCGGGGTTTCTTGCAGTAAGTGGCGTGAGTCATACCATTTCCACTTCAACCGCAGGCGGAAGAGGCTTTACGGCCATCATCGTGGCATGGCTTGCAAAGTTTAACACCTTTACCATGATAGTGATCTCCCTCCTTTTGGCATTTCTTGACAACGGAGCCGCAGAGATCGCATCAAAGTGCAAATTGAATGACTATGCTTCAGACATGATAATCGGAGTGATCCTCTTCTTTATCCTCGGAAGCGAGTTCTTTATTAACTACAGATTGATATTCAGAGAAAAAAGCGGTAAGGAGGGCAAATAAATGGATTCCATAATTTCACTTATAAGAGCGGCAATCTCCTTTGGTACCGTTATAATGTTTGGCTCAATCGGCGAGATCATCACCGAAAAGAGCGGAAACCTTAATCTGGGTGTACCCGGAATCATGTACCTTGGCGGTATAGCAAGCCTTTCCGGCGTGTATGTATATGAGAATGCAACTGAAAATCCCAACAGCTTTGTGTGCGTTTTGATCGCCCTTTTGTGTGCCTTTGTGGCATCTGCACTGGGTGGACTCATATATGCGTTTTTGACTATTACTTTAAGAGCAAATCAGAATGTTACGGGTCTTACCCTTACAATCTTTGGATCCGGTGTTGCCAACTTCTTTGGAGGTTCACTCAACACTCTTGCAGGAAAGTTTGAGCAGATAGCGGTGCCTGTTACAAGTGCTGCTTTCAGAGCGGTCTTTGCTCCTCTTGCTAACCAAGGCATAGTGGGTCAGCTGGTATTTTCATATGGATTTATGGTTTATCTGGCAGTGATCGTGGCTGTGGCAACCCATTTCTTTTTGAATCATACCAGTAAGGGGCTTAACTTATGAGCTGTGGGCGAGTGCACTGCGACTGCTGATGCAGCAGGTAT
>JAGDCK010000128.1 GCA_017958585.1 Lachnospiraceae bacterium | reverse complement strand
GAAGATGCAGGAGCTTGAGAGGGGAAAACCATTTGAGGAGGTCATGGCGGCCTTCAGAGAATGGTGCGGTGAGGACTACATGTTTGTCACCTGGGGACCCCTTGACCTCACGGAGCTTCAGAGAAATATTGAGTTTTTCGGTGTGGAGCCTTTGGCGGACGGCCCCATAGGTTTTTTGGATGCCCAAAAGCTTTTCAGTATTGCATATGAAGATCAAAAATCCAGGAAAGCTTTGGAATATGCCATAGATTTACTAAAGATCGAAAAGGATATCCCTTTCCACAGGGCTTTCAGCGATGCATATTATACAGCGAAGGTTCTTGCCAGGATGCTTGTGATGGATAGAACCATAGTCCGTTATGTCTCCTTTGACACGTACCATCCGCCAAAGACAAGGGCTGACGAGATAAAGATTCAGTTCGACAATTACGAAAAGTTTATTTCAAGAGCCTTTGACACCAAGGAAGAAGCCTTCTCTGACAATGAAGTGGTGTCCGGAAAATGCTATTTTTGCCACAAAAACCTGAAAAAGAAAGTCAAGTGGTTCACACCAAACGGCAAGAACTATTATTCAATATCCTACTGTGACAAACACGGATATTTAAAGGGAAAGATCCGTTTGAGAAAGACCTCGGATGACAAGGTTTACGTGGTAAAGACCACGAAATTTGTGGGTGAGGATGAAGTGGCAAAGATCATTCAAAAAAGAGATCACGCCAGAGAACTTAAAAAGAAAAACCAGCTCCATTTGCGGGAAAAACGTCTTGCAAAATAGCGCTGGAAAAATAAAAAAACGGAGGATCTGCTCAAAGATGAAACAGGGCAGTAATTTAAAAAGTTTTTTGGGGGCCGGTGTTTTGACGGCCCTTTTTATAACGTTTGCAGCCGGATGCAGTGCAGTAGAAAATACCGCAAACAATGCAGATAAGGCAGAAAATGCAGCCACGGCTGAAAGTAATGCCACGGCTTTGGAAGATACGGAAGACGTTTATCATGAAGAGGCTTCGGTAAGTGGTGGTGACGAGGAAGCAGAGGCAGCGTTAACAGAAACCTTAACAGGAACTACAGAGGAAGCGGAGCCGGATGCCGCCACTGAGAATGAGGCAGAGCTTTCCGAACATGACCCGGTTCATGGAGTATATCTCTCGGCCTACGTGGCAGGGTCCACGGGTATGATGGATGAGATCATCTCAAAAATGGATGAGTGCGCCATAAATGCTGTGGTCATAGATGTAAAAAACGACGAAGGAAGAGTGACATTTGAGACCGGCGGGGAGCTTGTGGAGGAACTTGGATCCTGTGAAAAACTTGTCCGCGATATGCCATCACTTGTGGATAAACTCCACGAACACGGCATATACGTGATCGGAAGATTTGTGACCTTTAGGGAAATGTATCTTAAAAATGTAAAGCCTGAGTGGATGATCAGAGAAAACGGAAAAGTCTATACCGACAAAAAAGGCTTCTGCTGGATCGATCCCACAAACGAAGAGGCCTGGAAATATATTGAAGAGATCGTGTCAGACTGCATAGATGCAGGCTTTGATGAGATCCAGTTTGACTATGTCCGCTACGGAACGGGTGTAAAGGAAAACATGATCGGCCTTGACGGTGAGGGCAAACAGGAAGCAATCACCGCCTTTTCCGCCCACATGGAGGAGTTTTTCAGTGAACTTGGAAAGCCCTATTCCCTTGATGTTTTTGGAACTGTCATAGGGTCAGACACGGACAGAAAGATAGTTGGACAGGATTATGCAGGGCTTTCTGTGCATACGGATTATCTCTCCCCCATGGTTTATCCGTCCCATTATTACGACGGAAGCTATGGTATTGCTTATCCTGATGAAAAGCCCTATGACACGGTGCGCCATGCCATGGATGAGTCAAATGATGTACTTGATGCGGCAAAGGGCGAGGGAAAAGATGTAAAGGCGCAGGTGCGCCCCTGGATCCAGGGATTTACCGCATCATATCTATCCCACTATATTAAATACGGTGGGCAGCAGATCAGGGACCAGATCCTGGCTTCCTATGAAGCAGGCCACAAAGAGTGGCTAATATGGAATCCTTCCTGCAAATATCCCTGGGATGAACTTACAGAAGAAAAGCTTCCTCATTTCGAGGAAGCCTATGAAAAAGCATTGCAGAAAAAAGCTCTTGATGAGCCGGAAGCCGAAAAACAAAAAGCGGCTGAGTCCGTTAGCTCCGGAAACGCTGAAAACTAGAACCGGAGGTCCTTATTGTTTCCTTTGTATGAGCGTGAGCGCTTTCTTGCGCGGCGCGTGGAGTTTTTCTGAGATAATCTGGAGGAAGTCGGGGCAGGTCCGCGGCTTCTTCTCTTAAAGAGCTTGTCTCTTCTCCAGTTTCTGCGATTGTTCTTTGTGGAAAACTGATAGCTTTGAATCAGCTTTATGAGCAGTATCACAAGGACGATCGCAGCAACTCCGATGCCTGTATAGATCAGGATCTTAACCACATTTACATAGATCACATCATCCTCTGTCTCTGGCAGTTCACTGTTTTTAGGGTCAAAAGAATAGGATGCGTCTTCGCTGCTAAAGAGCACCGGGATCTCACCAACCGTGGTGGAATTGTAGCTGTATTTTATTACGGCAGCCACATTTGGATCCTCGGATTCGTAGAAAATGCTTTCAGTGATCCTGTCAGGGCTAACCCCTGCGGGAAGTATGATAAAAGCCTTTGGATCCATGGACAGGATATCCTTTGAAGAGCCAAAGATATCATTTCCGCTGTAAAAAGTCTTTCCGCTGTCTATTATGTATTTCGAATCGGTGTCTGCGATATAGATCTTTTCAAAATTGCTGAAGCCGTAATTAAAGAGCGAAATAGTATCCTCGTACTGATTCGGAGTCTCATCGTTTAATATCACGCATATAAGCTTCAGCCCGTCATGCTCTGCGCAGGAGACGATGGAGTATCTGGAGATATCTGTGTATCCGGTTTTTACACCAACCAGATGATCGTAGGAATAGGACCCTCCGGGAATTATGGACATCTTGTTGGCGTCCATGATCTCGTCGGGCTGCCTGTCGGATGAATGTATCACCAGCATTGGGGACAGGGTAATGTCACACAGCATCTGATTTGCAAAAAAGGCTTTCCCGATCATTGCCAGGTCGTGGGCGGAGGTGTAATGGTTCTCGTCGGGAAGACCGTTTGGATTTGCAAAATTGGAATCCGTGCAGCCAAGCTCCTTTGCCCGCTTGTTCATAAGATCTGCAAATTCATCCCATGAACCTGATATATGCCTTGCAAGACCGTAGCAGACCTCGTTTGCGCTTCGTATCAAAATGGCATTCAGACATTCCTCCACCGTGAGGCTCTCCCCCACGTCCAGGGCGATATTGTTTGAATCCCTGGGAATACCGAAAATATCATCATGCTCAAAGGTAACGATCTCGTCAAGGCTGCACATCTCCGTTGCGATCAGAGTGGTGAGGATCTTTGTGGTGCTTGCGGGGTACTCCTTTGCATGAATGTTTTTTTCATAGAGCACTGTCCCGGTGTTTGCCTCCAGTAAAATGGCAGATTCCGCTCCGATTATCGGGCCCTGTGGCCAGTCAGAGATCGCGTTTGATTCCACCGTGATCTCCTTGTGGGCCAAAACCCTGTCTTCTGCAGAATCCGCATAAGCCGTTATGGAATTATTAAAGATAGATCCGGCAAAGAGTATTGCACACATCACACCGGAAAAAAGTCCGTATTTTTTCATAAGTCTATAATACAACAAGGTTTTCCATTATCAAATGAAAATAATCAATCTTAATAATGTTTTAAAAAAAGAAGCTCACGGATAAACCGAAAGCTTCTTTCTGTCAACTATTCAATATGAAATTTTAGAAGTAAAAGCTGTAAACACTCACCGTAAAAAACAAGCAAAACTTAAGATGAAAAGGCACGTGTTTAT
>JAGDCK010000127.1 GCA_017958585.1 Lachnospiraceae bacterium | reverse complement strand
ATAGCAAATTGCCCACTCCGTAACATTATAACATCCTATACATATTTATTCAAGGATAAGGACTATCTCAAAAATCCCGTAAAAAACATGAAAAATCCCCCAAAAATCCGGCTTTTGTTGACGGTTTGATGATTTATGCTATACTTATATATATCGTGTATACAAAAAACACTTCGATACAATTTTAGACAAGGATGAGCATTATAAATGGAATCTATCGTTTTAAAAGCTTATGCGAAGATCAATCTGAGTCTCGATGTCACGGGAAGACGCCCAAACGGTTATCATGATGTAAAGATGATCATGCAGTCCGTGGGGCTCTTTGACACGCTGACTTTCACAAAATCCCGCGAAGGGATCAATCTAAAGGTTGACAATAGCGAATTGTCAGATTCAACGGACAATCTGATATACAAGGCTGCAAAATTATTGTTTGATAAGTTCAACCTTCCCGGCGGGATTGATATAAGCCTTGAAAAAAACATTCCCATTGCGGCGGGAATGGCAGGGGGAAGCACAGATGCGGCAGCCACATTCAAAGCGGTAAATACTCTGTATGATCTGAAGCTTTCGGGAAAAGAACTCTGCGACCTGGCCGTAAAGCTTGGTGCAGACATTCCTTTTTGTATAATGGGCGGTACAGCCTTAAGCGAAGGCATCGGAGAAAAGCTCACTCCCATCAAGAATCCGCCGGAATGTATACTTTTGGTGGCAAAGCCCGACATAAACGTATCCACAAAGGAAGTATATACAAAGCTTGACGCAACGGACCTTCCTGACCATCCGGACGTTGATGCCATGATAAAAGCCATCGAAGAAGGGGATCTTAATAAAATGTGTTCCCTCACGGGAAATGTACTTGAATATGTAACCGAAAATGACCATCCGATCATCTCAAAGTTAAAGCAGATAATGACCGGGGAGGGTGCTTTGACTTCCATGATGAGCGGAAGCGGACCGTCGGTATTTGGAATATTTAATGATAAGTCAAAGGCCGAGAGCGCCTTTAACAAGATTAAGGAAACTTGTGGACTGAAACAGGTCTACATAACAGGATTCATTTTTTAAAAGATCGGGGTATGGCATGACAGACAATTTACAGATCAAAATGGATGATTTCCTGCCTCTAAGAGACGTGGTTTTCAACACTCTCCGCCAGGCGATCCTCACCGGGGATTTAAAACCCGGAGAAAGGCTTATGGAGATCCATCTTGCAGACAAACTGGGGGTAAGCAGGACTCCCATCAGAGAGGCGATCAGAAAGCTTGAGCTTGAGGGTCTCGTTATCATGATCCCCAGACGCGGAGCCGAAGTGGCTCAGATCACCGAAAAGAGTATGAACGATGTGCTGGAAGTACGCCAGTCTCTTGATGCTCTGTGCGTGGAGCTTGCCTGTGACAGGATCACCGAGGAAGAACTCGAAAACTTAAAGAGAGCCTGCGTCGGGTTTGAACTGGCCGTAAAGACAAAGGACACAAAAAAGATCGCTCAGGCGGACGTGGCTCTCCATGACATAATATTAAAGGCCACCGGAAATGACAGACTGATAAGCCTTGTAAACAATCTGGCTGAGCAGATGTACAGATACCGATTTGAGTATATCAAAGATGCCACCCAGCACGATATGCTGGTGGAGGAACACAGACAGATCTACGAAAGCATCGTAAAAAAAGACAGGGATGCCGCTTCAAAGGCTGCCTGGACTCACATCGAGAACCAGAAAAAAGCCATTATCCACCAGATCAGACTTGATCAGGAAAACAAATGAACGGATGAACAAAACTGATATGCACAGTGAAAAAAATGTAAAAATAGCCATAATGGGTAAGCAGACCGGGCCTGACAACGAAACTCTCACAAGCAGAGTTATCGCCCCGGGATGTTTTGAAGAAAAAAACTCTTCAAAGGAAGTTACTTTCACGGAAAACCCTGGTCAGGACGACGAGACAGAAACCACGATCATTTATGACAAAAACAAAGTTCAGATCATAAAAAAAGGTGCAACCGCATCCCATATGATCTTTGAAGTCGGTTCCACCCATATGTTTAAATATGAAACTTCCTTCGGAACCTTTATGTTTGGGGTTTTGACAAAAGAGCTTTATATGATCGATGAAGAGGACAGGACAAAGATCAGGCTTTTATATGAACTTCTCGACAATACCGGCATCATCTCCACAAACGAAACCGTGATAAGTATAAAGTTTTAAAAGT
>JAGDCK010000126.1 GCA_017958585.1 Lachnospiraceae bacterium | reverse complement strand
GAATGATTCATGGCGATTATCTCATGATCCGTTGAATGATCCTTTAAAAAAGCATATTTTCTTGCGGTCTTTATGGCGCCCTCCAAAGCCTCTGCTCCGGAGTTTGTAAAAAATACTCTGTCCATGCCTGATGCTGCTTTTAATTTGTGGGCTGCATTTATGGCAGGCACATTATAATAATAGTTTGAAGTATGAAGTATCTTGTCTATCTGATTTTTAAGTGCGTCGTTGTATTCTTTATTATTGTATCCAAGTGCAAAAACTGCTATACCTGCCACAAAGTCCAGGTATTTTTTGCCTTCGTGATCGTAGAGGTAAACTCCGTCACCCTTTTCCATCACGATCTGATATCGATTATATGTATGAAGCAGGTCCTGCTCTGCCTGCTCTATAAGTTTTTCTGATTCGGTCATATTAAAACTCCTTTTCATTATTTTACCCGACAGTACTGTAAAAGCGGGTCCTGTCTGCAGGGCGCCAGTCGCTCAGACAGTCCTCGCCGCGGAAAACCTCGCGTCTGCGGAACTCGCTTGGTGGCATCCCTACAGCCCCCCGCTTTTACTCGAATGTTGACTTTACATACGAAGCGGGGCCTGTCTGCAAAAGTTCGCTTGGTGGCATCCTATAGCCTCCCGCTTTTAATGTAACCCAATCAACACAAAGCAGTGTTTAATCCTCATCGGAAGCCACAATGGCAGTTCCGACACCCTTGTTTGTAAAGATCTCAAGAAGAAGCGAGTGAGGCACTCTTCCGTCTAGGATATGAACTCTGTTTACGCCGTTTTTAATGGCTGAAGTACAATTGTTTAACTTGGGAAGCATTCCGCCGCCGATAAATCCGTCGTTTATAAGTTTGTCCGCATCCTCTGCAGTGATTCTGGAGATAAAGCTTGCAGGATCGTTTATGTCCTTGTAGAGGCCTTCGATATCTGTCAAAAATACAAGTTTGTCTGCTCCAACTGCCTTTGCGATGGCGCATGCAGCATCATCCGCATTGATATTGAAGGTGTCAAAGTTGTCATCCATTCCTATGGGAGCCACGATGGGCAAAAAGTCTTTCTCCAACAGGTCGTAGAGAACATCCGGATTTACATTTGTGACTTCACCCACATATCCGATATCCTCACCGTTTGAGTATTTCTTTTCAACCTTTAAAAGTCCCGCATCCTTACCGGAAATACCGACAGCGCTGACTCCAAGCTCCTGAACCATGCTGACAAGGCTTTTGTTTACCTTGTTTAATACCATCTCGGCGATCTCCATGGTCTCTGAATCGGTAACTCTAAGGCCGTTTATAAACTTGGCTTCCTTACCGACCTTTCCGACCCATCTGCTGATCTCCTTGCCGCCGCCGTGGACGATGATGGGTTTAAAGCCTACCAGTTTTAAAAGTGTCACATCCTTGATGACGTTTTTCTGTAACTCTTCGTTACTCATGGCGCTTCCGCCGTATTTAACAACGATTATCTTTCTGTTGAACTTCTGTATATAAGGAAGTGCCTCGATGAGGACCTCCGCTTTTTTAAGTACTTCTTCCATGTTCTTTTCCATTTTATTTCCCCTTTTAGCTTCTGTAATCCGCATTGATCTTTACGTAGTCATATGTGAGGTCGCATCCCCATGCCGTTGCCTCAGCGCTTCCCTCGTTCATATCCACAAATACCGTAACCTCGTCTGCCTTTAAGATACTGGTAGCAAACTCCTCATCAAAAGAAAGAGGTGTGCCGTGATCGAATACTTTAAGGGTTCCGGCCTTGCTCACATATGAAAGCTCCACGTCGTTTTGATCAAAATCAGCGCCGGAATAACCCATTGCACACAGGAAGCGACCGAAGTTTGCATCGCATCCGTAAATGGCAGCCTTTGAGAGATTTGATCCCACGATGGATTTTGCCATAAGCTTTGCGTCTTCCTCTGTCTTTGCATTCACGACCTTTGCCTCAAAAAGCTTTGTGGCGCCTTCGCCGTCTCCTGCCATTCTCTTTGCAAGATATCTGCATACATAGAAAAGTGCATCCACAAATGTGTCATAGTCTTTGCCCTTTTCGGTGATCTCATCATTTTCCGAAAGACCGTTTGCCATGATCAAAAGTGTGTCATTTGTGGAAGTATCCCCGTCCACGGTGATCATGTTAAAGGTATCTGCCACAACCTTGCTCAAAGTTTCCTGCAACAGTTCCTTTTTGATCTTCAAATCAGTTGTAAGGAACCCTAACATGGTGCACATATTGGGATGGATCATTCCCGAGCCCTTGCTCATGCCGCCGAGGGTCACTTTCTTACCTGCGATCTCGAATGAAACAGCGATCTCTTTGTTGATGGTATCCGTTGTCATGATGGCTTTTGATGCCTCGGTTCCCGCATCTATGCTCTCATCAAGGCTTTTACTCATGGCAGTAACGCCGTTTACAAGCTTGTCAACGGGAAGCTGCATTCCGATCACACCGGTTGATGCCACTGCCACAGTTGAAAAATCGATACCTAAGCTTTTTTCAACAGCCTTTGCCGTAGCCTCGCAGGCGTCATACCCTTCCTTACCGGTGCAGGCATTTGCTATTCCGCTGTTTACAACAACAGCCTGCATGGGTCTTCCGGAAGTGACTATCTCTTTGTCCCACATAACGCAAGCGGCCTTTACCACATTGGTGGTAAAGGTTCCGGCGCACTCACACGGCACATCACTTGTGACCATTGCCATGTCGGTTCTTCCCTTATATTTGATCTCTGCCGCACATACGGCTGCTTTAAATCCCTTTGGTGCGGTAACTCCGCCTTTTATTGTCTCCATATAAAAACCGTCCTTTACTTGTTAAATGCCGTGATATTTTCTTCGTTTAATACAAAATCGTAGTAGTTTAAATCTTCTCTCTCGGTCCATCCGATGCAGTTCCAGAAAGCGTTTCCGATATCGTTTTTTGTAAAGGCGATGAGGCTTACTTTGTTTATGTGCTCATCCTTTAAAGCCTTCATGCACTCAACCACCATGGATTTTCCGATGCCCTGTCTCCTGTGGCTCTCCGCCACACATACATGGTAGAGACAGCCTCTTCTGCCGTCGTGACCACAGAGTATTCCGCCGACGATCCGGCCGTTTTCATCCTTTGCCACCACGCTGATCCCGGGATTTCTCTTTAAAAACCTCTCCACGCCCTCTTTGGAATCGTCTATACTCCTTATCCCGAAGCCGTGGATGGTCATCCACAGAGCCTTTAATCCGTCATAGTCATCTATTGTCATTTTGTGAATCGTTACTGTACTCATTAAAACTCCTACGGGAACATGGGCACCAGGTCAAGACCCATATCCTCTTTTAAACCAAATAATAAATTCATATTCTGAACAGCCTGTCCTGCGGCACCCTTTACCAGGTTGTCAAGGGCTCCCATCATAATGATACGGCCTGTTCTCTCATCTATCACGAAATTGATGTCCACGTAATTGCTTCCCTCAACCCACTTTGTCTCGGGGCAGACACCCTTTTCAAGGACACGTACGAACTTCTCGTCCTTGTAATATTTGTCATAAGCGGCCTTTACTTCCTCATATGAAGGATAGGTTCCATCGGCCTTTTTGTTTAATGAAGCATACTCTGTTGCAAGGATACCTCTGTTCATGGGCACCAGGTGTGGTGTGAAATTGATGGTCACTTCCCCTCCGCATGCATATCCAAGCTGCTCCTCGATCTCAGGAGTGTGACGGTGGGTTGCAACACCGTAAGCCTTCATATTTTCATTTACTTCACAGAAAAGATTGGGAAGCTTTGCACCTCTTCCCGCACCGCTGGTACCGCTCTTTGCGTCCACGATCAATGTGTTTGGATCGATGATCCCTTCCTTTACAAGGGGGTACGCTGTGAGGATACTGCAGGTGGTATAGCATCCCGGATTTGCCACGAGTCTGGTATTTTCATTTATCTTTCCTCTGTTGATCTCGCAGAGTCCGTAGACAGCCTCCGGAATAAACTGAGGGGATTTGTGCTCGATACCGTACCATTTCTCGTAGACTTTTACATCCTTTATTCTGAAATCCGCCGAGAGATCCACGATCTTTACTTTCTTTAATATCTCCTCTGACAGGATTCCTGCCAAAAATCCCTGGGGTGTGGCGGTAAAGATCACATCCACCATATCCGCCAGTTCATCTATATTGTCATCCTTGCAGATGTTCTCTACTATCTGAAACATATTGCCGTAAACTTCGGCATATTTTTTGTCTATATAGCTTCTGGAACCGTACCAGATAATCTCTGCCTCTTTGTGGTTTTTAAGTAATCTCACAAGCTCGGCTCCCGCATATCCCGTAGCTCCGATAATTCCGACTTTAATCATAAATGCCTCCGTTCAAAAACTTTGTCTTTTGTAATAATACCACTTTTTGCATAAAAGTCCACTGTTTTTTTAATTTTTATGCAATATTATAAGTTTATACTGTATATTTATACAAAAAATGCAGCAGGATTAAGTTTCCTGCCGCATTATTAATTAACCTATTACTTTGATACCGCCCTTGTCCCTTACCTTTAAGATATGACATGAGCCCTCACCAAATACCGCTTCTATTGTCTCTTTATATGTAGAAGTGCACTCTGTGGGGATAAAAGCCTGGATAGTTCCGGCAAAACCACCTCCGTGAACTCTCACAGCGCCTTTTTCAGACTTCTCTTTTATAAAGTCTTCTGAAACCGCAATGCCAAGGGATAATCCCTGCTCTGCAGGCTTCTTTGTTGAATATACATTCTGAAGATATTTATATGAAGAATCTCCCGAAATCGAAATCGTCTTAAGGAATCTGTCTGCGTCCCCTGCATTCAATGCGCTTACGAGCTCTGCCACATTTTCTTCTTCATTATAAAAATGTAAAGCTCTAAGCACTGCTCTGTCTCCGTATTTTTCACGAAGAAGTGCAAGATTTTTAACGACGTCATCTTTTTCTACTTCTCTTAATACGGTTTTTCCAAAGTGAGCTGCAATTTTTTTCATTTCTGCGGGAACAGCCGCATAGTCATCTGTGAGATCCGCATGGGAGCCCTTTGTGTCCACTATGCAAAGGTAAAGGCCAAAGTCCTTGAAGTCCACGTCAACCTTTTCGATCTTTACATCCTCAGGCTTTTCAAAATCAATGCTTATAAGTCCGCCCACCGAGCATGCCATCTGATCCATAAGTCCGCAGGGCTTTCCAAAAAATACATTCTCAGCTTTCTGGCCGACTTTTGCGATGGTCACGGAGTCGATCTCTCCATTATTATAAAGGCCTGAGATCACGTTTCCGATAAGGGTCTCGAAAGCTGCAGATGAAGAGAGGCCTGAACCTGATAAAACCTCGCTGGTGGCATATCCCTTAAATCCGCCGATCTCATATCCAAGATCCTTTAATGATGCACATACACCCCTTATCAGAGCTACGGTTGTGCCGTATTCACTCTTGTCTGCAGTCAGGGTATTAATGTCTGCAGTGCACATGTCATAACCGTCTGATTTTACGGTTATAACCTTGTCAGTGGTTGGTGTCACCACCATAATGGTATCGATATTTACGGATGTGGCAAGTACCATGCCGTTCTCATGGTCTGTGTGGTTGCCTCCAACCTCACTTCTTCCGGGGGCTGAGTAAACTTCCGCCTCACAGTCTCCGAACAGGCCGATAAATTCATCGATGGCTTTTACGTAACGGGATTTCTCGCTGTCTACAAGTCCTTCATCCATGTAGAGGGAAGCAAGGATCCCGTCGTATGATCCGGCGATCAATTCCGACTTGATCAATGATGCTTTTTTCATTTATTTCTCCAATCCATTAATTGTTTATTCCTAATACCATTCCAAGGTCAAAATTATCAAAAAACAGGCCAAATTTCAAGAGTTTTAGGCAAAGTACTGTTTTCAGTTTAGTCACTGTTTCAACATTTATTTTTTCACAATTCAAATACTTTTGTAGATTTTTCATATAAATAATGCTATAATACCTGTAAATATTCTAAAAATTACACAACAGAACGGAGAGGCATGCTATGAAAGAGAAAAAATTGCGGTTTACATCTTCAATCACCTTTAAGATCATGATCCTTGTCACCGCCATTTCCATGTTGGCGATTCTGGGTTGTTTTATGACAGCAAAGAATGCCGTGGAAAATGTTATTTCCACAGTCAATGAGCACTATCTGATGACTGTTTGCGAAAATGCCGCAATGACCTTGGATATGACAGATCCGGACACTGCCACCACCGATGAATATGCAACTTTCCTTGAACATGTGGATTTAAAGGGAACAACTTCCTCATATGCATATCTGGTAAGCGCTGACGGAACAATGCTTTATCACCCCACGGAATCAAAGATCGGTCAGCCCGTTGAAAACGCAGTCATAAGCGATGTCGTAAGTCAGCTTTCAAAAGGCGTTGTCCCCAAGCCAAAGGCTGTCGCATATGACATAAATGGTGTTACAAAATATGCCGCATACAACGTGATCAGCGGAAACAGGATTGTGTGCGTATGCGTTGATATGGATGAACTCATGGAGCCAATGATGTTTTTATATTCGGCCTTCGGCCTGGCTGTTATCCTGATCGTTATCATATGTGTGGTATTGACACTCATCGTTACCAGATTTGTGATCAGCAAACCCCTTGCGACCCTCACCGGTTCCATTACAAGGACCGCTTCCCTCAACTTCCTTCACGATGCTTCAACGGAAACCCTTGAAGGCAGAAAAGATGAGATCGGTATCATGTCCGATGCGGTTCATGACATGAGGGGCGAGCTCAGGAAAATGATCGCATCCCTGGAGGATGTGGCTGAGCTGGTGGGCGAAAACACAGAAAAATTGAAGGCTTCCACCGATGACGTGGACAGAATGTGCAGCGACAATCAGGCCACAAGCGAGGAACTCTCCGCAGGAATGCAGGAAGCTGCAGCCACAACGGAAACAATAAATGAAAATATCGAGACCATAAAAGACAATGCCTTAGACATCAGCAATCTCACATCGGACGGAGTTCAGACAGCAAATGACATATTAAAGAGGGCAACGGATCTGAAAGTCAGAACTGACGCTGCCACAAAGAACACCAGAGAGATCTACGAGGATGTCAAATCCAGATCTGCAGAAGCCATTGAAGGAATCAAAGCAGTTTCAAAGATCAACGAACTGACAAAGACAATAATGGATATCTCATCACAGACAAATCTCCTGGCACTTAACGCTTCAATCGAGGCTGCAAGAGCAGGTGAAGCAGGCCGTGGATTTGCAGTTGTGGCAACCGAGATAGGAACCCTTGCGGACCAGTCCGCTACCGCCATCAAGGATATAGGAAATATTATCAGTGATATCAACGTTGCAGTTGACAATATCACCAAATGCCTGGAGGATACAACATCTTTCCTGGAGACTACGGTTTTAAAGGATTTCGAAGACTTCGAACAGGTCAGTGTACAGTATTCGGATGATGCAAACCTCTTTGGTTCCAACATGACCACCATCCAGAAAGCCATGAACGAACTTTCTAATTCACTGGGCGAAATAGCAAGGGCATTAAACGATATCAACAGTACCGTTAACGAATCCTCTGAGGGCATCT
>JAGDCK010000125.1 GCA_017958585.1 Lachnospiraceae bacterium | reverse complement strand
TACAACAAAAGGCTTGTGAGCATGGACAAAGAGGTAAAGGTTTTAGACCCCCACGGAGAGTATTGCGGTATCAGCAGGGGAATTGACAACATGGGACGACTTGTGGTAGAGTGCGGGGACGGCACAGTTAAAAATGTCGATGCCGGAGAGGTGTCCGTGAGAGGCCTCTACGGGTACGTATAAAACTTGAACTAAGCCGTGAGGAATCGTATTTGATATTGGAGACGGCAATATGCCGTTAAATGAGATATAAGAAATGAGCAATCGTTGAGCCCTCACCAAAAAGGGTGTGGGAGCGATTACTCATCCTTACAGTCTTTATATACTATAACCATTAAAAAAGCAAGTATTTGGACGGATTAATGGAAACTTTGGAATAAACAGACGGATAAATATGGAAAAAAGAGAAAAGACAGTGCTCTGCGGAGCCAGCGCATATGAAAAAAAGTATTATTTTAATAAAGACTTTGAAGGGATCCCCGATTCCATAAAGGACGAACTGCATATCATATGCGTTTTGTTTACAGAGGAAGTTGGCGGAGTCATCACCTTCGCTTTTGAACCGGACGGTGAACTTGTGATAGAGACCGAGGCCGAGGAAGGGGACATCTACTACGACGATATTTCCAGTGGACTTTTGGTTGGCGAGATCAAGAGAAACAAACAGGAACTCTTGGAGAGCCTTGCTTTGTTTTACAGAGTTTTTATATTGAAAGAAGATATTTCAGGATTGCTTGACGAAGAGTAACTACGTGAAAACAGGGAGGAAAATGAAATGATCTTGGTAATCGATGTGGGAAACACAAACATGACATTTGGCGTTTACGACGGGGATGAGATGAAGGCGTCCTTTCGTATGATGAGCAAGACCGCTCACACAAGTGACGAGTACGGAGTGCTGATCACACAGCTTCTTGAGACCAACAATGTGAAAAAAGAAGACATCGAAGGAACCATCATTGCAAGCGTTGTGCCTGCAGTAATGCATTCACTCACAAGCGCCATGGTAAAATACCTTGACACCAAGCCCCTTGTGGTGGGCCCCGGCATCAAGACCGGCATAAAAGTGATCACAGAGGATCCCAGAGCCATCGGTGCGGACAGAATCGTGGATGCTGTCGGCGCATATGAAAAATACGGCGGACCCATCCTGGTTATAGACTTTGGAACTGCCACAACCTACGACTATGTGACGGAAAAAGGCGAGTTTGCGGCAGGAATCACCGCTCCCGGCATCAGGATCTCATCCGAAGCCCTCTGGACCAGGACTGCAAAGCTTCCGGAGATCGAGATCAAAAAGCCTAAGTCAATCCTTGCACAGGAGACCATCACATCCATGCAGGCAGGACTTATGTTCGGCCAGATCGGTGCCACGGAATATATCATTGAAAAAGTAAAGGAAGAGACCGGAGTAAAAGACATGAAGGTGGTTGCGACCGGCGGACTTGGCAGGATCATCTCAGATGAAACCGACAAGATCGACGTATACGACGCAGCCCTCACCCTTGACGGCCTCAAACTTATCTACGACAAAAACAGGAAATAATAATGAGTAAATTGAAAATAGGAGATGTCACTTTAGACAACAATATAATATTGGCTCCAATGGCAGGTGTTTCAGACCTGCCTTTTCGTTTGCTGTGCCATGAGATGGGCGCGGGAATGGTATGCATGGAGATGGTGAGCGCAAAGGCTATTTTTTACAATAACAAAAATACCGACATGCTCCTTGAAGTGCACCCGGATGAAGGCCCGGTCAGCTGCCAGCTCTTTGGGTCGGATCCAAAGATCATAAGCGAAATGGCAAAGAGGATCGAAGAGAGACCTTTTTCCGTATTTGACATAAACATGGGCTGCCCTGTTCCAAAGGTGGTAAATAACCACGAGGGAAGCGCCCTGATGAAAGAGCCAAAGCTTGTGGAGGAGATACTTTCATCCCTTGTAAAGGCGGTAAAAAAGCCTGTCACCGTAAAGATCAGAAAAGGCTTTGATGAAGAACACGTAAATGCGGTGGAGATCGCAAAGATCGCGGAGCAAGCAGGCGTAAGTGCCGTCGCAGTCCACGGAAGGACCAGAGAACAGTACTATTCCGGAAAAGCGGACTGGGATATCATCAGACAGGTAAAGGAAGCGGTACAGATCCCCGTTATCGGAAACGGTGATGTGGTGGACGGGGAGAGCGCAAAAAAGATGCTTTCAGAAACCGGCTGCGACGGAGTCATGATAGGCCGCGCAGCCCAGGGTAATCCCTGGATCTTTAAAGATGTGACAACCTATTTGGAGACCGGGTCATATCCGGATAAACCTTCAATTAACGAGAAACGCGAAATACTGCTTCGCCATGCGGCTCTGCAGCTTGAATACAAGGGTGAGTACATAGGTGTCAGAGAGATGCGAAAACATCTGTCCTGGTATACCACTGGACTTCCGGGATCGTCTTCTTTCAGAAATGCAATAAACAAAATGGAAACTATGGAAGAACTTGTGGAATCCATCAATACCATTTTTAAAGCCTGAACTTGACATGTCACTTAAATGTGGTTATAATACACGAGTTAAATTAGGCTCACTATAAAATTTTTTGAAGAAAAAAATATATAATAAATGAAGTGAAAGGGCATAGTTACAATGGAATCAAAGAAGAACATCTTAACTTACGAAGGACTCAAAAAATACGAGGACGAGCTCCATGACCTCAAGGTTGTAAAGCGTAAAGAGGTTGCACAGAAGATCAAGGAAGCCAGAGAGCAGGGTGACCTTTCAGAGAACGCTGAGTACGATGCAGCAAAGGACGAGCAGAGAGACATCGAGGCAAGAATCGAAGAGCTTGAGAAGATCCTCAAAAACGCAGAAGTTGTAGTAGAGGATGATGTGGATCTCGACAAGATCAACATCGGCTGTAAGGTAAAGATTTTGGACGTTGAGTTTAACGAAGAGCTTACATACAAGATCGTAGGTTCCACAGAGGCTAACTCCCTCAAGGGAAAGATCTCTAACGAGAGCCCTGTAGGAAAAGCTCTTATCGGCAAAAAAGTAGGCGATGAAGTAAAGGTAGAGACACCTTCAGGCGAGTCTGCATTTAAGATCTTAGAGATCGAGAGAAGCGTAACAGAGTAATTATTTTTAAGGAGTGAATGATCGTGGCAGAAGCTAACAACAATCAGTCTGTTCAGGATGTAAACCAGCTTTTGAAGGTAAGACGCGACAAGTTAAGCGACCTTCAGGCAGCAGGCAAGGATCCTTTTCAGATTACAAAATATGACCAGACTCACCATACCGCACAGGCAAAGGACCTTTACAATGCTCATGAAGCCGAGCTTTTAAAGGGCCGCGAAGCAGTTAATGTGGATGGACTTGATGAGCAGCAGGCCAGAGAAAAGATAAACGAGGACTATAATGAGAGAAGAGCCATCATGGATGCACAGCCCATCCATGTTTCCATCGCAGGACGTATGATGTTCAAGCGCGTGATGGGAAAAGCTTCTTTTTGTAATATACGTGACCTTGACGGCGATATCCAGGTATATGTGGCAAGGGATGCCATCGGCGAAGAGCCTTATGCGGATTTCAAAAAGTCCGATATCGGTGATATCTATGGTGTAAAGGGATTTTTGTTCAGAACAAAGACAGGTGAAGTGTCTATCCATGCAGAGGAGCTTACACTTCTCACAAAGAGCCTTCAGATCCTGCCCGAGAAATTCCACGGACTTACAGATACAGACACCAGATACCGTCAAAGATATGTGGATCTCATTATGAATCCCGAGAGCAAGGAAGTATTCGTAAAGCGTTCAAAGATCATCCGTGAGATCAGAAACTTCTTAGCCGGAAGAGATTTCATGGAGGTGGAGACACCTACACTTGTACATAATGCAGGTGGAGCGGCAGCAAGACCTTTTGAGACACATTACAACTCATTGGATGAGGACGTAAAACTTCGTATTTCACTGGAGCTTTATTTAAAGAGACTCATCGTCGGCGGACTTGAGAGAGTATTCGAGATCGGTCGTGTTTACAGAAACGAAGGAATCGATACCAGACATAACCCTGAGTTTACTCTTATGGAGCTTTATCAGGCATATACAGATTATGAAGGCATGATGGAACTGACAGAGAGCATGTTTAAATATCTTGCTCAGGAAGTATGCGGTACAACAGTCATCAACTATCAGGGCACAGAGATCGACCTTGGCAAGCCTTTCGAGAGACTTACCATGACTGATGCGGTTAAGAAATATGCCGGTGTTGATTTTGACGCTGTGAAGGACGATGCAGAGGCAAAGGCTCTTGCAAAAGAGCATCACATAGAATTCGAGGATCGTCATAAAAAGGGCGACATCCTGAATCTGTTCTTTGAGGAATACTGTGAGGACAAGCTGGTCCAACCTACATTTATCATGGATCATCCTATTGATATCTCACCTCTTACAAAGAAGAAACCCAGTGATCCTTCAAAGGTTGAGAGATTCGAGCTCTTTATCAACGGATGGGAGATGTGCAACGCTTATTCAGAGTTAAACGACCCCATCGACCAGAGAGAGCGTTTCGCAGCGCAGGATGCCAATGCGGCAGCAGGCGACG
>JAGDCK010000124.1 GCA_017958585.1 Lachnospiraceae bacterium | reverse complement strand
TTCTGAATTATTTCTTTAAAGAAATTTTCAGGGTTGCATTGTTGTTCGATTGTCAAAGTTCTTTGTTTTCGCTGTTTTCATTTCTCAGCGACAACTCTGATATCATATCATCGTGCGCTGTCTTTGTCAACAACTTTTTTAAAAAGTTTTTTCACCGAAAAGCCTCTGTTTTTGCGGTGGAATTACAATATATCATATAGGTGTCTGAGTGTCAACAAAGAAATTGTTCCTTTTTTGCGAAAAAAAAGAAATCTTAAAGAGCAAGATTTTCTTCTTTCAACTCATTGGTAGTGAAACGGAGAAAGAGGGATTTGAACCCTCGCGCCGGTTGCCCGACCTACACCCTTAGCAGGGGCGCCTCTTCAGCCTCTTGAGTATTTCTCCAAAATCTGAACTACGTTCCTACCAATATGATATTCGGCGTCGCTTTCGTGACGCAAAAGTAATTATAACTAAGAGGATATTGTTTGTCAATCAATTATTGTATTTGTTTTTTACAAAATAATCATGACTTATCCTGAACCACTTTTTCATACAGATTGTTGCCTTCGGAATCGATCACCACTATAACCGGAAAATCCCTGACCTGTAATCTTCTGATGGCTTCAGTTCCAAGGTCATCATATGCAATGACCTCTGATTCCGTGATGGATTTTGAAAGGAGAGCTCCAGCTCCACCCACTGCGGCAAAATACACTGCGCCGTTTCTCTTTATGGCGTCAATGACCTCAGGGCTTCTCTTTCCCTTTCCGATCATGCCTTTAAGTCCAAGGTCCAAAAGGGCGGGCGCATATTTATCCATTCTGCTTGCCGTTGTCGGCCCTGCACTTCCTATGGGTCTTCCCTCTCTTGCGGGAGATGGTCCCATATAGTAGATCACATTGTTATCCATTGAAAGGGGAAGTGCTTCACCCTTGTCAAGGCACTCCTGCATCCTCTTGTGAGCCGCATCCCTGGCGGTATATATTGTTCCTGTCAAATATACATAATCCCCTGACTTTAAGCTCTTTGCATCTTCGTTACTCAGAGGGACCGAAATCCTTTTTTCCATAATAGCCTCCCTAACCTTACAATACTCTCACGGAATGTCTGTTTACATGACAACAGATATTGACCGCAACGGGAAGTCCCGCAATGTGTGTCGGATAAGTATTTATATTTACGGCAAGGGCAGTTGTGGTTCCCCCGAGTCCTCCGGGGCCTATACCTGTCTCATTTATTTTTTGAAGCATCTCTTTTTCAAGTTCTCTCACGTATGGGATGTCACTTCCCACACTGATGTCTCTGGTAAGAGCCTTCTTTGCAAGGAGAGCACACTTTTCAAAAGTTCCTCCGATACCGACTCCCACGACCATGGGCGGACAGGCATTGGGGCCTGCATCCTTCACCGCAGTCAAAATGGCATTCTTTACGCCCTCTATTCCGTCAGCAGGCTTTAACATAAAAACTCTGCTCATGTTTTCGCTTCCAAAGCCCTTGGGTGCCACGGTTATCTTTACATTTTCTCCGGGAACCAGTTCGTAATGGATCACGGCAGGAGTATTGTCCTTTGTATTTACTCTCTCAATGGTATCTCCCACAACCGATTTTCTGAGATACCCTTCGATGTAGCCTCTTCTGACGCCCTCGTTTACGGCTTCCTCGAGACTTCCTCCTTCAAAATGCACATCCTGCCCAATCTCCATAAAGACAACGGCCATTCCCGTATCCTGGCAGATCGGTATCATATCCTCTTTTGCTATGGTAAGATTCTCCTCAAGCTGATTTAATATCTGCTTTCCCAGATCAGTCTTCTCGCTTTTTACCGCTTCATCCAGGGCGCATTTCATGTCAGAGGTCAGCACGTGATTGGCCTCTATGCACATTTCTTTGATATTGTCTGTGATTACGTTAACATCTATCGATCTCATTGATTTATCCTACTATATTTTTTCTGATTGCCTCAAACTCTTCGTCACTTCTGGAACCGGGCTTCCAGCCGATTCTCTGACCGTCGTTTTCATATCTGGGTATCAGATGAAGATGGAAATGCATAACAGTCTGTCCTGCAACCTCCCCGTTATTCTGCACCAGATTAAGTCCGTCGCATTTAAGATTATCCTTCATCTTTGATGCGATTTTCTGTGCTGTGGGGATAAGGGCTTTTGCATAATCCTCCGGAAGATCAAACAGGTTGTCTGCATGGTCCTTGGGAAGTATAAGTGTGTGACCGTCCGTTGCGGGTCCAAGGTCCAGCACCGCTCTGAACTTATCATCCTCATACACAGTCCTTGAAGGGATCTCTCCGTTTGCTATCTTACAAAAAATGCAGTCATCTTTTCTCATCTCATTCTCCTTAAACTGTTTCCTTATATATATTATATGAAAAATTACTTATTCAAAGACAAACAATTGATCCAAAGTCCTAAGTATCTTGAAATCACCTTTTGTCTTCATCTCGCCTGCCATGAATGCTCTCTGGAAAGTGAGTTTCCCTGATACTATCTCCTTTACGGTCTCCCTTGAGACTTTGATCTCCACATCGCTCTTTTCACCCGAAGAGTATCTGATGTCAAGTTCCGGTCCCTTGACGGAAACTATTAACGGAAGTGCTTTTTCTTCTATATTAATTGAATAAACTGCCTCAAACCCTGCCTGGGGTGTAAAAGCCGATCTTAATTCGTCCAGGAATTCACTCTCGTCCGCAGCATCCTCGCTGTGCATCATATCCCTGAACATGCTGGTCAACTCCTGAATGTCTTCCTTCTGGCGTTGTACATAATTTTCATCTGCCACATATTGAGAAAGTGTCTCCGTCTCCTGAGGAGTGAGATTTATGCTCTGGGGCATTGATACCTTCTGACGGACCGCCTGATTGCTGGCAGGGAAGCTTGACATGTGCTGGTTGATGGTGCGGTACATATTTTCAGCCTTTTTTTCTATTATGTTTACGTACTGCTCGTTCATCTCCAAGAGCACAGTGTTGTCGATATATCCGCATATACCGCTGCACGGAAGTCCTCCCAGGATCTCCCATGCTGTCTGAAGGTTTAACTTTGCCTCCCTCTCACCGTAGGTGGTGGACATGACGATGGGACACATATATATCTTTGAGATCACTTCCTTGTCTCCGTAGAGCCAGCACGCATCAAGAAACTGCTGCATGTAGCCGCCGATGCCATACCACTCCACCGTTGTGGCCAAAATTATCCCATCCGCTTCCTTTAAAGTCTGCGGAAGAGTCGGAATAGATGATTTGAGTTCATAGAGGTTATATCTCGTAACCTTTACGCGAAGTTCCTCCAGGATCTCCTGCATCTTGTTGATCACATAGATCGTAGGATCGTCCACTATGCCCCTGCCACCATAATAAATATTAATGTTCAATATCTTCGTCCGTCCTTCCCTCGATATTGGCTTTTGTTTATTCCAAACAGACACGTCAAACATCCAAGCACAAAACCTGACATGACTCCCCCGACGTGCGCTGCATTATCTATATTCGTAGCTGTAAATCCGCTGTAGAGCGACAACAGGATCATTATCAAAACTCTTCTGACCGTCAGATGCTCCGGTTTATCGGTCGCAAATAATGTGATCGCAAGAAGCACTCCGTCCAGTCCGAATACAATTCCGCTGGCACCGATACTCATCACAGTCTCACCCCACGAGATCTTGACTGCCAGTGAAGCCAAATTTCCCACAAGTCCGGAGCCTATGGCCAGCAAAAAATAAACAAAATGTCCGATGTAGCTTTCTATCATGGCTCCCATAAAAAACAGAATGACCATGTTGTTGAACAAATGGTCTATCCCGCCGTGCAGGAACATGGATGTGAAAAGTCGGTAGTATTCCTTATCCCTAACAACACACAAGGGATCAAGTCCAAAAATATTATACAACATATCCCCTGTGAAAGAACAAAAAACAAAGGCAATAACGTTTATCGCCACAAAAATTATGCTCACTATGGGAATATTCTTTACACGCGACATTTTTTGGCCTCATCTTGTATTGTATTCATTTTTAGAATACAACATCTTGGTTTTTGTTGCAATTTATTCTTTGAATAAAAGCCTGATTTTGCCTATTTTGATCTCATCGTCGCATTTAAGCTTCTTTTTTTCAAAAGAGGAAAGTCTTACTCCGTTTTTAAAGGTACCGTTGGTGGAGTTTAAATCCTCTATATAATAGTCGTCCCCATCGTGAAGGATCCTGGCATGGATCCTGCTGACGCTTCTGTCCTCCAGTATCAGATCCGCTTCGTCCTTTTTCTTTCCTATGGTACAGTCGCACCCCTTCAGATCCCACAGTATCTTCCCGTCCATGGAATATATTTTGTATTCATAATCCTTCTCGCTGTCCGGATCTATGTAAATAGTCTTTCCGAACCCACTCTCACCATAGTCATCAGCCTCTGCCACCTGCACGGTTTCGTAGTCAGTTTCTTCTATATTTACATATTCGTTAACTTCCTGTCGTTTCCTCCTGTATTTAAACAGATCACCAAAGCTTTTCTTTCTGTATGCCCCGGTGTCTTCTTCCTCTTCCTCAGAGACGGGAATGGGCTTTATGTTCTCAGCAGCTTTCACTGCACCCATGTTAAAAATATCCCTGATAAGCTGCTTTGACATATATTCATCGGGACAGGCTTCATATCTGTCATACATCTTGTAGACCGCATCCACCAGTTCCCCATCCTCATAGTCGATATGCTCCACAAAATATTCCAAAAGGTTCCTGAAGCTTTCGCTGTGATCCTCATAGGGTTTATAAAGAAATGAAAAGCTCATATCCTCCACATCCTCATAAACATTTTCGGGATCCCAGATAACATTTCTCTCATCAAGCAAAAACCTTCCGAGGTCGTTCATAAGTTTTTCATAGGCTTTTACAAATTCCCTGAGCCACTCCCTCCTTATGACGGTTCTCTCGAATCTGCTTCTGACATTTTGTTTCGACGTAATGTCATAGTAAAGATACGCCTCCTCGTCGATATATCTGAGGGTACATGGGAGGAGACTTCCAATCCCTCCTCTTGTAAGTATTCCGTATTGAAATCTGTTTTCCTCAGGCGTTTTGTCTAAATTGATCCTGCAAAAACTGGTCTGCAGACTTCTCACATATTCAGTTTCCATCATCTTCCTCCATTAATTTCTTTATTTTCTTTGCGCTTCTTATGGTAAATGCGGGGTCGGTCAGAAAATAACGTCCCCGTGCCTCCACCTTCCATTCTTTTTCGGTTTCCTTTAGCACTTCCATGTCAGAAAAGGGAAATATAAATTTTCCCGATTCCTTTACTTCTATGTAAAGAGGGTTCTCAGTCTTTACTTCGTCGCTCTCCTCCATAAAAACCGTTGTGACATTTACCGGATTCTCAGACATGGCCCTCAGGAGCGCTTTGCTGTTTATAACACAATCGTCATATTTATATATCATCACATATAATAAAAAGATTATGACCGCCAGCACTATTGGTATTACGTACGAAGCTTCTAAACTCAGATAGGCCCCGATCCTCTTCTTCATGAGTGTATTCTTAATTTTCTTCATCAATCTCTTCATCTTTTTCCGGGCGCCTTTCAAAACAAAAATCCCACAGCAAGTATCCCTGCATTTATATAAGGAATAAATGGAACTCTCTCCTTTACGGATATCTTCCGAAATATCAATCCGAAAACAGATCCCACTGCAGATAATGACAGTCCCGCAAGTAATATCAAAACAGCATTAAAAATACCAAGATGCACTCCCACTGCTCCGATGACCCAGGCATCGGCTGCGCCACAAAAGCCGGTAACTTTCGAAAAAAGCAATACCATAATCCCGGGAAGTAAACCAATAAACATATTTACTATATCCGTCCCTCCACGGGAGAATGTAATCATAGCCATGACTGTTTCTGATAAAAAAAACATGACAAGTTCAGCCACCGTGACGGCTTTTTCCTTTATATCCCTTATACTCAAGGGGATAAGGAGTATCCCCGCCAGCAAAAATCCAATATCCACTTAAATCCCTCATGCTTATTTTTCTTTGTTTTGACATCTGCTGCAGGGTCTGTAGCCCTTAAGATCATAGAGGTTAACTTCCCTTACAGTCCTCTTTAAACTGCTGCAGTCCCTCCTGTAATGGATGCCCGTTCCTTCATCCGTGATATAAACCGTGCCCGGTTCCTTTCCTCTTCCACAGACTCTGCATTTTACATATCGCTCGCCCTCGTTGTTTCGCTCCTTCTTTGCTTCCTCCGCGGAGACTTCTCTGACCGAGAGCCTTATGTATGTGCAGTCCGGATCCTCATGGTAAACCGTCCCGGTTTCTGTTATGTAAACGAGCTTTTCATCTTTTTTAATCTCATAACCAGTATAGTTTTTTATCACCATCCTGCTTCCGGATAAAAAAGGTTTGATGCCCAGCGGGTTATCCGAAAAAAACCTTGGCTTTACCGCGGTGACATCTATCAGATCGCCCTTCCCGGGAGCCACATATACAATGTATTCACCGGACAGCTTTCCCAGCATATAAGCTTCCCTTACAAGATAACTTTCCGTTGTCACTGCCTCCTCCACAGACAAAAGTTTCCCTCCGTCCCTCAGAGCGCAATACAGGTTTGCTTCATCCTCCAAAAAGTCAAATACCATAGAGATACTTAGCACAAACAGGATGAGTATGGGCAGAACGATCGATGCTTCAAGGGTTGCCGAGGCACATATCCTTTTTGAGAACAGCGGAAAAACCCTCTCTATGAACCGGAATTTAGTAAAAGCGACCGGCTTTTGCTTTGGGGTAATGTGCGGAGAAGGTCCTTCTTGCAAGGTTAACAGTTTCTTTGTTTCCATACATAAAGAGGGTTTTTCCACTGTCCTCTCATGATCATTTCTCATAGGATTTCCTCATATCTATCACAAATTCCTCTCTGAATCTGTTCTCATAGATCATCTTTGCTTCCATCTCAGTGATACATCCGTCCAGCCGAAATCCCGGATTTGACACTCTCATATTTGCTTCCATCATATCCATGCCCCGCCAGGTTTCCTTGCGGACAGGAGTCATGAGAAGCAGCGCCCTCAGATGGTCTTTATAATCAAGCTTTATGTCCCCCGGGTAATCCGCTTTTTCTCCATTTAAGAGCTTTTCCATATCATCCCTGCTCTCTTTTGTGGCCCACAGTACCAGGATCCCGTGTTTTAAAACGGGAGCAAGTTCGGGATTTAGTACTGCCATGGAAAGAGCCGTTGCAAGGGCTTCCGCCTCTGCACATTTCTTTTCATCATTTTCAAACTTCGCAATATTTAATCCCTCTCTCACTAAAAAGATCCTGTATACCACGCTTTTAAGATTTTCCTCATCGCTGCCTTTTCCGGAGATTATATATTCGATCTCATATCTTAGTGCCCCGGAGCTGTCCTTTGATGTGTAATCGCTCATGTGCCTTACAAAGAATTCCCCAAGCATAAACTTTTCGTATAAACCGGTGGCATCTTTTTTGCTTTTAACACTGTTTTCATTGTCTGAATTTCCCATGTTTATCAGCCCTGCTGCCTCTCTGGACGAGAGTGTGGCGTCTTTGTTTATGCTTTTTCCGGAGACTCCGGCCCCATTAGTAATCAGTGAAAACAGCCATGATGGGTTTATCTCTTCAGGAGAATCCTTTATAAGGGTTTTTATCTCTTCAGGTATTTCATCTGTGCCAATTTCCTTTATCTCTCCCGCAAATTTCGTTTTCTCTCCTCTTTCCTCATACTCACCCCAGTGAGTCATAAGGTCATAGATCTTATAAAAAAGCGAGATGTTTATCTCATCCTCCACGGCTTTCACCGCAAGATCCCGAAACACTTTTCCGTCATCGTCCGTAAGATAGGTAACCCCTGTAGTTTCGGCGTAAGTGTTCCGGATCCCGGTGATATTGAAAAAAGACAACAAATTCCTGTGATAAGCGTTAATAGAAGTGTTCAAATCAAGATAGTTATTAAGATGTGCTTTCGTCCTTCCAAGGGAGGGTGTCTCCGTCCCGTAGGAAGTATCGATTGCAAACAGATCATATTTGTCAAGCATCTCCACGGAATACTCTGCCATGATGCTCTCTGTAGCAAAATCACTTATGCAGTTTGCTTCCACAGCCGTGGCTGCATTTACCGCATTTTCAAACAGCAGAAAATACAGCGGAAGCATTGTCCCCAGTATCAATGAGACAAAAACTGTGATATAACCCTCCTTCATCAGACTTTCTCTGCCTGAGATGTGATCTTTTCAAAGATCGAATTAACCAGTTTTGTGATCTGCGTCTTAAATATCAGCACGATCCCCACAAGCACCACGATTATCAGGATGATCTCCACAGTGCCCATACCGTCTTCCTCAACAAAAAAAGCCTTCAAATTCTTTAATCTCATATTTTTCCTCCTTTACAGTCCCATGCCCAAAAAGGCCGGGATCATCATTAATACCATTATGTTTAAAAGTATCATCACCATTGGGAGCAAGAGCTTTGCGGATGCTTCCTCCCCAAGTTTCCTTCCGTTTTCAAGTTTTGATGCCTCAGCTTTCATGGATTCCTCCCTTATTCTTTCCGAAAAACTTCTGCTTCCTTTTTTAAGATTCTGGACAAGGATCCCCGAAAACCTGATGTATTCGGGAAGACCTGTGGCCTTTCCAAAATCCTCATATACTTTCGCCTCGGATTCTCCCATGTCAAACCTGTTGATGCTTTCTTTAAGCAGACTTGCCACCAAGGCTTTCTTACTTCCTTCCTCATGGACATATGGCGAATAATCTCCCCAAAGCCTCTTATATGAAGCCCTGAGGGTAAGCCCTGCCCCCGTGTAAAGCCCAAGCTTTCTCACCACATTTGGATATTCACATTTATAGAGATGCTTAACTTTTTTTACCTTTTCATAAAGGTCCCTGTCTGACATAAAAAACACAAGGCCCGTTATGGGCACTCCCGATATCAGGACCATGATCCATGTCCTGTCCCTTTTTACATGCCATTTAAGGCTTTGATCCTCATAGGAATCCGGGAGCGTAAACGTATTCTCCGTCTTTGTTGACTCATCTATTTCTCTTAGGTTTTCCTCTAAACCCATAAAGAAATCTTCTTCCTTGCTAAAGCCTGTGATCCTTACATCAAATGAGACTTTCCTTAAAAAATCATTACAGCTTATAAGTGCTTCGAGATTCACTTTCTTTTCAAGGCTTCCTCTGAAAACCTCCCCCTCGTTAGTAAGAGCTGTTATATCTCCTGATATCCACTCGATATTAAATGGATACCCATCAAGCCTGTCGCTTAGATTAAGGTTTTCTGAAACCTCATTTAGAGAATTATTCTCACCCGGGATCTCTCTTTTTAAACTCTCCAGAAACTTAGGATATATCTCCAAAAGTTCTTCATATTCATAGTCCCTTGGAGAGATATAAAGACTTATTTCCTTCTCCCCGTAACTGCTTCCAACGGATACCTCCGCTCTGTAATCGCCCTCGTCAAAGCTTCTTCTCTTAAAAGTGTTTCCTCTTCCGTTTTCCATAACTCCCATCAAAAAAAGCGACAGGCTTAGGATAAAAAAGATCGCCAAAACCAAAAGACAGTTTTTAAACCGTTTATTTTTGTATTCCTCAATGGTGGAGGAGGAAGCCTTTGCCCTGTTTAGAAAGCGCAGATTCTTTATAATCTCTGCCGTATTCTTTGAAAAAAAGTCCATATCATCTCCTACTCCAGCTCTCTTTCGATGTCCTCCAGGATCTTCTCGCCCCAAAAAACTGCCCCCATATACATGGAAAAGAATCCCGTCATGATACATGCCCCCGAAAAACTGTTATAGAGAAGGTCAAAGTATTGAGGATAACCCACATTCATATATAAAAGCATCAAAAAGGGCATCACTTTCATGATATTAAATTCAAACCGCTTTCCCGCAAGGTTTAACTTGATCTCCTCATCCGTCTCGATCCTGCCCACAATGGCTGAAACCGTTACATTCATGATCTCCTTCATGTTTCCGCCGGTTCTCTTTGCTATCCTGAACACTTCCGCAAACTCACTTATCTCACTGCAAAAGCTCCGGGATCCGAAATCCTTTAAAAGCTCTTCGATGGGGATATTTATCACAAGGCCTCTTCTGATCACCTCAAGTTCCCTGCATATGTTGGAATCCCTGCCAAACATTAATTCCATGTCATCCATACTCTCCATAAAGGCATTTTCCACGGAGGCTCCCGTTCCCAGAGATGACAGCACAGACTGTATGCACTCTTTAAATTCGGTCTTAAGATCGCTTCTTTCTTTTTTTAATTTGTTCTTTTCTATTCTTTTAAAGAGAAATATTCCCGGAATTATCATCACGACAAACGCCCAGAGGGATCTGTAGATACAAAATGACACTACCGTCATGATGGCCGCAACCTTAAAAGTTTCCGCCATCAATTCCCCCGGCTTCCATTCATAATTGCAATAGTCCCGCACGGTAGAGCTTTTCCTTTGAAAAAAGTTCTCCCTTCTGTACAAGTTCTCCATCAATCCGTCCATCTTTCTCACCTCTCTCCCTGAATTCGAACAGTGTATTAAGCTTTATACTTCCTTTTTCCATGCCCAGGACCTCAGTGATCTCCACAACCTTCCTGCTCTTATCCCTCATTCTGGACAGATGGACTATTATGTCGATGCCGGAAGATATCTGCTGCCTGATTGCCGGAAGCGGAATATCCATACCCATGAGGATCATGCTCTCTAACCGATACAGCATATCCTTTGCACTGTTTGCATGGCCGGTGGACATACTTCCGCTGTGACCTGTGTTAAAACATTGCATGAGATCTATCGCCTCAGGCCCCCTCACCTCCCCCAGTATTATCCTGTCGGGACGCATTCTGAGTGAGCACTTTATGAGATCCCTTACGGAAATCTCCCTGCAGTCAGCTGTGTTTGAGTTCCTGGTCTCCAATCTGATCAGATTCTTTAACCCCTGCAGCTTTAATTCCGCATCATCCTCGATAGTCACCACACGCTCATCCTTTGGTATAAATCCGGAGAGAGCATTTAAAAAAGTGGTCTTTACGCTTCCTGTTCCCCCGGATATAAAAATGTTGTATCCGGCTTTTACCAGCTTTTCCAAAAATTCCCTGCTCTCCTCCGTGATTGACCCCATTTCCACAAGGCCGTCAAATGTTATTGGATCCTTTGGAAATCGCCTGATTGTCATGACAGGACCGGACAGACTTACCGGAGGCAGAACAATATTTACTCTCGATCCGTCAGGGAGCCTGGCATCCACCATGGGTTCCGATGCGTTGACCGTTCTGTTACATCCGGCTGCGATCTGCTGGATCACGTCATTGAATCTGTCCAGGGAGTCAAACTTTATGGGAAGCTCATACAGCTTTCCCTTCTTTTCCACATAGGTTGAATCCATACCGTTTATCATGATCTCTGAGATGTCGGGATCGTCCACAAATATCTGCAGGATGTCAAGGCGCCTTAAGGCATCAAAGAGTTCCTTTGAAAGTCTCCTCTTTTCCTCAGGAGGGATAAACATCAGATCTTCCTACAAAAGCAGTTCATCTATGAGATCCCTCACGTCATCGTCGCTGTAATCCCTTGAGAGATCCATCCGGCTTCTGGCTCTTACTATCAGGTTTGTCTTCACATTTCTAAAATCCGTCATGCTCGCTCCTTTTTTCCAAAAGGTCCTGTATCTGGGCCTTCACATAGTCCTCTATATCCGTGTGAGAGTATTCACAGAGGTTTCTCGGTAATCTCTTTATCTTGGGGACGTTAAGCTTAACGCTTTTTTTAAGCACATCCCCGTACTCTGACAGGGACAAAACCTGCTCGTACTGAAGGAGCTTACTCTTTGACACATTGTCATCCCTGGTGAGGGTATAGACGGCATCGCACCTTCTCAAGACCTCAAACAACCCCCTCACGCAGTCGCTCAGATCCATAACCACAAACTCATATTGATTTAAGCCGTCGATCTTTTTCATCATCTCGATCCACTCTTCATTCATAACGCCCAGGAGGTTCTGCCCTGCTTTCATAGGCGGAACAATGTCCAATTCCCCCACCCTTTTAGTGATGGTCGAAAGCCGTAATCTGAACTTTTCCTCATCAGCATTTAAAAAATATAACAGATCCCCCAAATCCCTTACCTGCATATCAGGTAACATCTCGGATATACCTGCAAAGTGCTCCAGATTTAAATACAATGTCCTGTGATCCATGGAAAGCTGCCTGCTCAGTGCCAGAGCAAAAGTGGTCTGAAAGCATCTTCTGACCGGAGAATATATTCCCACAAAGGACGTCCGTCTCTTTCTGTCCACCAGGTTTTTGCCCACATTTTCGCAGCCCTCAAAAAGCTCCAATATCTCACGTCTCACAACCTCTGCGGGCTGAAATTTATTTATGTTTCTTAAATTATCTCCCCTTACGATGCCGCTCTCATTAAGGATCGCAATGGGTCCCTTATAATCATCCATGTCCATGTTTTCTTCGAAAACATTCTCCCCAAACACAAATACCGTGGATGAATCATCAAAGCTCTCTCCCATTTCCGAGGGATCCCCAAACTGCCTGACTTCGAACCCGGGAAGAGACCTCTGAATGAGATAGGTTGCAAGAAGTTCTCTGTATTCCGCATCTTTGTCGCACAGCGCTATCACATTTTTCATGATCCTTTTTCTCCTGTCTTTAAATTTTCTTATAATCCGCCTACCACAAGTATCCCGCTGATTAACACCGGCCCCATGAGGCAGATCGTGGCGTCTTTGTTGTCCTTATTAACCATATAAAGCTTAAAGGCTCTGTTTCTAACCACATCCGAAGCGTACTCGAAGAGGTAGGCGATCCTCTCTCTTGAATTATGTTTGATCAGGATTTTTGCAATAGAAAATAAAGCTGCAATAGTTAAGGCTACTACGATAAATCTGACAAAATCGCTGCCTCCAAGAAACAGGCTGCACACCGCAACCGTTTTAAGATCTCCCGCCCCGAACATTCCCAGTCTGTAAAGCGGAAAAGCGACCATTAGAATGACGAGCCCCGTTGCTATTGAAAATAACAGCGCCACCGGTTCTCCCCTTGTCACAAATCCCCCGACTCCGACTGCTGCCATGCACAGTATCAAAAAGTTCGGGATCCTCCTCAGAGAATAGTCAAACAGACAGGCCAGGGACAAAAAAATGCACATGACCATATAAAACTCCTATTAAATTATAATGTTCCTGAAAATCCGGCAGACACTGCCAAGAATTTTTGATTTGTAAGATGGATTATAAACAGTGAGACCCACTAAATCAAGAAGTAATCCACAAAAAAATCATTTTTGTAAAAACTAGACAATTTCTATTTATTTCCAAAATAAAAAAAGCCCGGAAAACCCTTGATTTTCCAAGCTTTTTGAATGTCAAAAATTATGCAAACAGCCCTCTGTTTCCCACAATGTCCTGCATATCCAGGTTCATAACATTCCTGCCGTAGGTAAGTCCCGCATATATGGTCTGAGTGTTGTCCATCACCGGTCCCTTTGTGTTTAACACTGCCAGTTCTTCATATGCATCGTGCAGCGGTTCTATCACATTTCTGATGTCGGTAAGAAGCTCTGCGTCCTTTGTGACATCAGCTTTTGCAAGTCGCTTTAAACAGAACATGTATAACTGCATGATCTGAGCTCCCGGCTCATACTCAACATGTGTGGAATTGATCAATTCATTGAGGCACCCCCTGGCCTTTCGAACGGACTCATGAAATTCAAGGTCGTTCTCCCTTATGGCAATTGCGGCATCCTCTAAGTAACATAATAACATTTCGTACAAAATCACTACTAATTCCGTGGAATTGGCCTGGCTGATTCGTAATGTAAATTCATGTTTCTTTTCGTTGGTCATAGGCTTTTCCTTTTACTGCAATAATTGTAATACCGTAGAAGGCCTCTCGTTGGCCTGTGCAAGCATTGAAGTTCCGGTCTGTGACAGAACCTGATATGTGGTATATGCTGTCATCTCCTCAGCCATATCCACATCCATGATCCTGGAGTAAGCGCTGGTCATGTTTTCTCCTGTGATATCCAGACTGTTTACAGTTGATTCAAGTCTGTTCTGGTAAGCACCAAGCTGGCCTCTTAAAGAGGACACATATGCCATTGCGCTCTTTATGTCTGTGTTTGCCTGTCCAGCTGCCTCACTGGTGGACACATCCACATTCTCGATTCCCATATCCCTTAAGTTTACACCGGGGATCTCAACTCCGATGATCTGGCCCTCATTTGAACCGATCTGAAGTCTCATGGCACCTTTTCCGAGAATGTCTATATCTACATTTGAGACGCTAAGGGATCCGCCGCCCTCTTTCAATGAGTCGGTTATATCAAGCTTCATCTCAAAACCTGCCGTATTTGTAAGGACCAAAAGTCCGTCCTTCATCTCGCCGGTAATATCATTTGAAAAACCGCCGCTTAATGACATACTGTCGATCACGTATTTTCCGTCGGCGCCTGTTGATACGCTTAAGTTATCGATCCTGTAGTCGTTTCTCACTTCCACATTTGATGCATAGGAATTTACTTTTACGGCTCTGTCGCTGGTGTATCCCTTTGGTAAAAATTCACCGTTTAAAAGCTTCTGGCCGTTAAATTCAGTGTCATCCGCAATTCTCTGGATCTCTTTTTTGAGCTGGTCAACTTCCTCCTGGATAGTCTGTCTGTCCGCATCCGTCAGACTTCCGTTGGCACTCTTAACCGCAAGCTCATTCATTCTCTGAAGCATATTGCTCACTTCGTTTAATGCTCCGTCAGCGGTCTCTATAATGGACACACCGTCACTGGCATTCTGTCCTGCCTGACCAAGGCCTTTGAGCTGGGCATTCATTCTCTTACCCATGGCAAGGCCTGCGGGGTTGTCCTTTGCATGATTGATTTTTAATCCTGAGGATAATCTTTCAAGAGATCTGGACAGGAAATTTTCGTTGTTTGTCAAAGAGTTGTTGGCAAGCATTGCCGAAACATTGTAATTAATTCTCATAGGCTCCTCATTTCTTTATCGAGGTCAGCATGATCTTTGCAATCCTGTAAAGGAGGGCATTGTCCTGCTTCTCGACGTTACTTAAATCAGATGGAACCTCCGTGTTCCAGCCTGGCCTTGTGTAATCCGGGTCTTGCTGCGATTTCCTTATCACATTGATGGTTTCGACTTCCAGATTTATGGTTTCATCAATTTTGATTTGCTTATTGAATATATCGACAGCAGATGTCAATTCATTAATAGCTTCATCTGAATTTCCTGTCATATATCCGTAAATTCGATTATTTCTTACCTCTAAATAGGCTTCCTCAGTCTCTCCGTTTTGCTCGATGGCCATACGGATACTGCCGGGAACATCTCCTCTCTCAAAGGAAAGATGCACATTGAAGATCTCGCCCTTTACTTCCATGGGGAAAGTATATTCATCCCCTTTTGCGAGGCCTGCTGCCACCGAAATCTGCTTATGTAAAAGCATCAGGTCTCTTACATCGATGTAATCCTCTGCGCCTTCAAGGCTCAAAGTCTCAAGGTTTTCGGATATCTCGCCCAAAAATTCATCGTAAGCCTCTTTAAATCCGTCTTTATCTCCCAGAAGCTCTGCCTTTAATTTGGAAGTATCAATATCACTCTTTCCCTTTAGCTTCTCTTCTTTTTGTCTAATCTTTTCATATACTGAGAGGCTCTCGTCAAGAACTGCTCCGGCAGCGCTTAAGTTTTCAGGCGTCACGGGCATCTCACACTTTTCAAGAGTTGTCTTTATCTCCTGCGAAAAATCTTCGGTGCACTTTCTCAATGCCTCATACTCCTGTTCGTATGCTTCCTCCAAAGAATCTCCCTCGGTCATGGCACGAGTGATCTTTTCCGCAACTGGACTGAAGGCCGCATAGATCTGATCGGTTATGGTATCTCCGTTTTTAATGACCTGCACCGCCTCGCCAAAGGAAGCATCCACCGTAAAGTCCATGTTCTTTACCTTTTGGCTTCTTGCGGCTTTTAACATGTTTTCAAAATTAAGCTCCGCTCCCATATTCACAACGGCGCCAATGACAGCACTGTCATTTCTTTCGATCCTGTTTAAGAGCCTGTAAATACCTATAAAGCCGTTTCTTTCATCCTCTGTGATCTCTTTATCTCTCTGAAGAGCATACAGGAATCTGCTGTAGCTTTGTGCCTTTTCATGAGGATCATCCTCTTTTGAATCCAGGTAATCAGAAATTTCAGAAAGGCTCTTTTCCATGGGATTTATATTATCCCTTATCATGGACAGAGTCTTTGCGGGAGTCATCCTGTCGATTACTCCTCTTACCGTATCAACCGCTGCCTTTATGGTATTTATGTTTTTGTCTGTTATCTCCATGGAATTATATCCAAGGATCCTGACAGCTTTTCTGTTCTCGTCATTTACTTCCAGGGTAAGGTCCCTCAATATATCGTCCACATTGGCAAAAGCTTTAGTGATCCTGTCGCCAAGATCTGCTCTCGGCGCACTCATAAGGGGTTCATAGGCTCTTCCCGCCCTGTCAAAATCAGCCTTTAACGCTGCGCCCTTATCATAAAAATCTTCAAAGGAAACTTCTTCCGGATGACCTTCATTTACTCCCGCGATCTCTACAGGGAAGGACCTCATATCAGCCACTGCCCTGTCAACCGCCGTCCAGTTTTCGTATTTGATCACAGCTTCCGGGTCTTCACCAAAATATTCCTCTGCCACATTTTTCTCTGCGGCTTTTAATTCCTCTAAAAATCCTTCCAGGTCCTTTGTGTCGATCGCAACACCGCTTTCAATGAGCTTTAAGTTTACTTCCGCAGTCATCTTAAGCCTAATCTCTGTAAGGATCCTGGTCTTTGATACGGGATCAGGATCCGCAATATTTACGGCTTCGGAATTCATATATTCATAAAGCTCTGCTGCCTTTTTATAAATACTCTTTTTCTCCGTAAGGTCTGCCTTAACGGCGGGCTTCCCGGAAGCTATAGCTGCGGCTATGCTCTTTGCCAGGTCCTCTCTTTCCACGGGGAAAGAAATGGATTTGAAGGTCTTTATATCTTTTAAGTTTTCACTTGTTACTTCTATATCATTTTTTAATGCCATTCCGGCCAGTTCCATATTTTCATCTGTGCTTTCGATGCCTTCCTGTTTTAAAACAGAGGCTATCTCATCATCGGAAAGAGTCGCATCACCGCCCTTATCAAGCCTTGTCATATATCCGGATACTCCGGAAACAACAAAAGAAGGAGCGCTTGAAGATGACTTTTGCGCTGTGGAATTTATGGCGAAATATATATTTTCAATGGTGGGGGCTTCCCCCTTTGAAACCATGGATGAAATGGCAGGATCTGTCAGAGTTTCGATGGACTCAGCCATGGAAATTGCAAGCTTTATGCCTGAGAGGTTTTCCTTAGTAACAGGCACATTTTCTCCTGCCATGGCAGTGGTGATACTTCTGGCCAAAGTATCGCTTCCAAGAGCTTCTGCCACAACTTCCTCATCCAGATCATCCGTAAATCCGGGTACGTTTTTACCGCTTTTAGCGACTTCAGCCTTAATCCTGTCTAATATCGTCACGCTTTTTTTCTGATCCAGACTTCCAAAGTCAAATCCCTCCTTGCAGCCCTTTTTGTAGTCCTCCTCGGACATGGTATTAGCCATCAGGGTCCTGTAGTTTGAGAGATTTTCCACATCAGTGTTCTTTGCGTACGCACTTATATCCTCAAAGGTCTTTTTATCCTTTTTGTCCCTTAAGACAGTGTTTTCTCCCGACAAAAAATCCACAGGGCGGGAAATGGTCGGTGCAGCTTTCGCAGGCACATTTTCAACCGATGTGGACGTCTTTATCATATTAGAATTTTGAAGGTTTATCTGGTCAAAATTTATCTTCATGCCTTTACCTCATTGTTTTCAAGCAGGGAATCCTTTCCACAAGAAAGCATGTCGCTTGCGACATGCTCGCGCCGAGCGCGTGTTGCTTTAGCAACAATCTTCTTCTCGCACGAAGTGCGATGTGCGCAGAGTGCGCA
>JAGDCK010000123.1 GCA_017958585.1 Lachnospiraceae bacterium | reverse complement strand
AGATATCTGTTCGAGGATGCATTGGTCCAGCAGATAAAATATGCCGTGAAAAAGTGCGACGGTGAATTCAAGATCAGAAAGACCGACGGAAGGATCTATGTGGATGCGGTAAGCGACTTTGACTACGACGAAGTGGTTGACCACCTGAAAAAAGTATTCGGTATCGCCTGGATCTGTCCCGTAAAGGTGCTTCACGATGAGGGATTTGACAAGTTAAAGCAGGACGTGGTGGCTTATATCGATGCGGTTCACCCTGACAAGAACAAGACATTCAAGGTTCACGCACGCCGTGCCAGAAAAAATTATCCCTTAGATTCCATGGAGATCAACATGGACCTGGGTGAGGCTATCCTTGATGCCTTCCCGGAGATGAAAGTGGATGTTCACAATCCTGAGCTTATGATAAATGTGGAGGTAAGAGACCAGATCTACGTCTACTCCATCAATATCCCCGGTCCCGGCGGAATGCCTGTGGGAACAGCGGGAAAGGCTATGCTTCTTCTCTCCGGCGGAATCGATTCACCCGTTGCGGGATATATGATCGGAAAGCGTGGAGTAAAGATCGACGCGGTTTATTTCAAAGCGCCTCCGTATACTTCAGAGAGAGCAAAGCAGAAGGTTATAGATCTTGCAAAGATCGTGGCGCAGTATACTGGCCCCATCTATCTGCATGTTATAAACTTTACGGATATTCAGCTCTATATTTATGAGAAATGTCCTCATGACGAGCTGACCATCATCATGAGACGATATATGATGAGGATCGCAGAGACCATCGCAAAGCAGAACGAGTGCCTGGGTCTTATCACAGGTGAGAGTATCGGTCAGGTGGCAAGCCAGACCATGCAATCTTTGGCAGCCACAAACGAAGTCTGTGAAATGCCGGTATACAGACCCCTCATCGGATTTGACAAGATGGAGATCGTGGAAGTATCCGAAAAGATCGGCAGCTACGAGACATCGATCTTACCATACGAGGATTGCTGTACCATCTTTGTGGCAAAGCATCCCGTGACAAAGCCCAATGCGAATGTGATCAGGATCCATGAGCAGAACCTGGAAGAAAAGATCGACGAACTGGTTCAGACAGCTCTTGATACCGACGAACTTATAATTGTTCAGTAGGAGAGTAAAAGGCAGATCATCTCATGCGAGCATGATGATCTGAACTCAGCTCATTGTAAAACATAAAACAGGCTGAAAGCGTATGCCTTCAGCCTGTTAATATATAAATATGATTATTTTCTTTTGGAAAAATACCGATTAATAAATTAAACGGTATAAGCCTTGAGTACGTCAAGGATTTCTTCAACGTTATCCTCAGCGTGAATGTTAAGATCGATAGGCTTTGAAAGATCAAGACTAAAGATTCCCATGATTGATTTTGCATCGATAACGTATCTTCCGGATACAAGGTCGAAATCATAATCAAACTTGGTGATATCATTTACAAATGATTTAACCTTATCGATTGAATTTAAAGAAATCTGAACTGTCTTCATTACTGTTCCCTCCTTGTTAGTCTTTTGTTTACTGTGTTCATCCTCATATTAACGAGTAACCGAACAAAAGTCAAGGAGAAAAACATAACAAAAAAGAGGTAAGAAATGGAAAAAAAGGTAGCATTACACAATCTCGGGTGCAAGACCAATTCCTATGAACTTGACTATATGCAACAGGTTTTACAGGAAAAGGGCTTTACCATTGTGCCTTTTGACGAAAATGCGGATATTTATATCATAAATACATGTACGGTTACTAATATTGCGGACAGAAAAAGCCGTCAGATGCTGCACCGTGCAAAGCAAAAAAATCCCGATGCGGTGGTGGTTGCAGTGGGTTGCTATGTCCAGACAGGCTTAAAAGATGTGGAAAAAGATCCCGCCATTGACCTTGCAATAGGAAATAACAGAAAAAAAGACATTGTACCGATCCTGTTTGAATATCTTGAAAAGCATGAGAAGTTCGGTAAAGGCGAGGGAGATGCTGTTGACAAGACTTTAAACGGCACCACGGTCATTGACATAAATCATACAAACGAGTATGAGGACATGCACATTGAAAAGACCGCTGAGCACACCAGGGCCTATATTAAGATCCAGGACGGCTGCAATCAGTTCTGTTCATATTGTCTGATTCCCTATGCCAGAGGAAGAGTGAGATCCAGAAAAGCCTTGGACATTGTAAGCGAGATAGAAAAAATCGTGGAAAAGGGTTACTCCGAGGTGGTCCTTACAGGAATCCATATCAGTTCCTACGGCATTGATTTTGATGAAAACTACAATGCCACCGGAGACTACAGAGGAAAGGGAAAACTCATTGAGCTTTGCGAAATGGTGGACAGGATTCCCGGACTTGAAAGACTGCGCTTAGGCTCTCTTGAGCCCAGGATCGTGACAGAGGAAAACGCAAAGAGGCTTGCGGCGCTCAGAACCCTTTGCCCTCATTTCCATCTCTCCCTTCAGAGCGGATGCGACGACACCTTAAAGCGCATGAACAGACATTACAGCGCGGCTGAGTACAGAGACAGCGTTAACACCCTCAGAAAATATTTTGACAGACCTGCCATCACCACTGATGTCATTGTGGGATTTCCCGGTGAGGATGAGAGAGAGTTTTCCGAGAGCAGGGCGTTTCTTGAGGACATCAAATTCTACGAAATGCATGTGTTTAAATATTCAAAGAGAGCCGGAACAAGAGCTGCGGATATGGATAATCAGGTGTCTGACGAGAACAAGGCCATCCGAAGCGATATCCTCCTTGAGATGACGGAAAAGCATTCAAAAGAGTTCAGAGAAAAGTATCTCGGAAACACTGCAAAGGTCCTTTTTGAGGAAAAAAAGAAGATTGGTTCGGAAGAGTATTTTGTGGGTCATACCACGGATTATGTAAAGGTTGCTGTGAAAGATGACGGCGAAATTAACTCCGGGGATATACTTTTATGCAAAATTAAGGAATTCTTAATGGAAGAAGTCCTTTTAGGGCAGATTATTCGTTGAATTTTGGCCGGTGATGCTTTATCATAAGGTTAAGAAAGCAGGAGGTTACGGCATGGCAGATTTGGGAAACACACAATATTTTAAAGTAGAGACAGACACAGAGACCAGCGCCAAGCTAGTATTGTCAACCGTGTACGAAGCCCTTGTTGAGAAGGGTTACAATCCCGTCAATCAGATCGTGGGTTACATTATGAGTGGGGATCCCACTTATATCACAAGTCATAAGGGCGCCAGAAGCCTTATCATGAAGGTTGAGAGAGATGAACTTGTGGAGGAGCTTTTGACGGAATATATCAAGAGCCACAATTGGAAATAGAGAAATTGTTTTTGCGCTGTTTCGGAAAGGTTAGACCATCGATATGAGAATAATGGGGCTTGATTACGGTTCAAAGACCGTAGGAGTAGCGCTTACCGATCCTTTGCAGATCACTGCACAGGGTCTTGAGATTATACGCCGCAAAGAGGAAAACAAATTACGCAGGACTCTTGCGCGCATAGAAGAGATAATAGTGGAAAACGATGTGGAGCTCATAGTGCTGGGACTGCCAAAGAACATGGACGGAACCGAGGGCTTCAGAGTAGATGCCACCATGGAGTTTCGTGAAAAGCTTGAACGCAGGACAGGACTTAAAGTGGTGATGATGGATGAGAGACTTACCACCGTGGAAGCGGACGAGATCATGGACGAAGCAGGCATCAAAAAAAGTGAGCACAAACAATATGTGGATATGATCGCGGCGCAGATAATCCTCACCGATTATCTGAACAACCGTGAGAATGTAAATAGCAGAGACTGATTGGAGAAAAAATGGCAAAACTTGAGAAGATAACATTTACACCTGAAGAAAACGGCGAACCTGTGGAGTTCTATGTGCTGGAGCAGACCCGCATAGGTGGATCCGATTATATTTTGGTGACCGATTCCGAGGAGGAAGACGGCGAGGCAATGATTCTCAAGGATACCTCCGCGGACGGCGAGGAGGAAGCGGTATACAGTATCGTTACGGATGATGACGAGCTTAATGCCGTTGCAGGTGTTTTTTCCGACATGTTGGAGGATGTGGATTTAATATAGGGGTGCCCTATTTATTTAAATAAGGCAGGCATGACACTGAAATTTTGATTTTTACATGTGATTAAAGTGAAGAGTCCATGACCGGCTTAAAAACTAACTTATCAACTTACGTGAATTAATATAACAGAAACGAGGTAAATATTTGAAAACAAAAAAAGAGAATAACAGTGCTTCAAAGCTAAAGATAATCCCTCTTGGCGGATTGGAGCAGATCGGTATGAACATTACTGCCTTCGAGTACGAGGACAGTATTATTGTGGTGGATTGCGGATTGTCCTTCCCGGACGATGACATGCTGGGAATCGATCTGGTAATCCCCGATGTAACTTATTTAAAAGATAATATCGACAGGGTAAAAGGCTTTGTCATAACCCACGGACACGAGGATCACATCGGCGCGCTGCCCTATGTCTTAAGAGACGTAAACGTCCCCGTCTATGCCACCAGGCTTACCATGGGTATCATAGAGCACAAGCTTGACGAGCACGGCATGACCAAGTCCGTAAAGAGAAAGGTCATCAAATTCGGTCAGTCCATCAATCTCGGACAGTTCAGGATCGAGTTTATAAAGACCAATCACAGTATCGTGGATGCTGCGGCCCTTGCCATCTACTCCCCTGCAGGAACAGTGGTTCACACGGGAGACTTCAAGGTTGACTACACACCGGTTTACGGCGATGCCATCGACCTTCAGAGATTTGCAGAGATCGGCAAAAAAGGCGTGCTTGCTCTTTTGTGCGACTCCACAAATGCTGAGCGTCCCGGTTTTACTCCTTCGGAGAAAACCCTTGCCAGTGTATTTGACAACCTCTTTGAGGAGCACAAATCCACCAGGATCTTCGTGGCAACCTTCGCTTCGAATGTGGACAGAGTTCAGCAGATCATAAATACGGCATATAAATTCGGCAGAAAAGTTGCGGTGGAAGGCCGAAGCATGGTAAACATCATCGAGACCGCCATCGACCTAAAATGCATCAATATTCCCGAGAACACTCTGGTGGACATTGACCAGATCAAAAATTATCCGAATGAGAAACAGGTCATCATCACCACCGGAAGTCAGGGCGAGAGTATGGCTGCCCTCAGCCGAATGGCAAACAATATGCACAAAAAGATCACAATAGGCCCCGGGGACACGGTTATCTTTTCATCAAATCCCATCCCGGGAAATGAAAAGCCTGTTACAAAGATCATTAACGAGCTCCTCAGAAAGGGAGCAGAGGTGGTGTTCCAGGATGCCCATGTTTCCGGGCACGCCTGCCAGGAGGAGATAAAGCTTATCTACACCCTGGTGCACCCCAAATATTCCGTTCCCGTCCACGGAGAGTACAAGCATTTAAAGGCTCAGGGCAAGATCGCAGAGAGCCTCGGCATCCAAAAGGAGAATATCTTCATATTGTCCTCGGGAGATGTGCTTGAACTGTCAGAGGACAATGCAAAGATAAACGGAAAAGTTCCAACGGGAGCGATCCTGGTGGACGGCCTCGGAGTGGGCGATGTGGGAAATGTGGTCTTAAGAGACCGCCAGCATCTGGCCGAGGACGGTATTTTGATAGTGGTAATGAGTTTGGACAAATACAGCGGCATGCTTGCAGCAGGTCCCGATATAGTAAGCCGCGGTTTTGTATATGTAAAAGAGGCCGACGAATTAATGGAAGAGGCCCGAATTGTAGTGAGTGATACAGTGGAGAATCTCATCGAGAGAGGTGTGTCGGATTGGGGAAAACTCAAGTCTTCCACCAAGGATGTATTAGGTGACTACGTTTGGAAAAAGACAAAGAGACGTCCCATGATCCTGCCAATTATTATGGAGGTTTAGGCCTATGACTTTAACCGATCAGGCAGTTGAAAACTTACTCATAACCATCAGACAGACCCCGGAATTTGCAGCCTATCAGACTGCCCTTAAGCAGATCAAACAATTCCCGGGTTTGAAGGAAAGGCTTGACGAATACCGTCAGCAAAGTTATGGTATACAGAGTAGTCCGGACATGGAGTTCTGGCAGATCGATCGCTTCGAGGAATCCTACGCGGATTTCAAGGAGAATCCTTTTGTCGCGGACTTTTTGACGGCAGAGCTTGATTTTTGCAGGCTTATGCAAAGCATCAACATGCAACTGACTGAGGGCGTTGATTTTGAATAGTCCCGGGAGAAAGGCAATAAAATGAAATTAAAAGATTCAATCGGATCGGTTCTCGATCTGTGTGTAAAAATCGTATTGGTGATCGTAGCGATCTATTTCATTCACAAATATGCGCTGATTTGCTACGATTACGGCTACAGAGTTTTCAACGAGCCACCCCTTACAACGGGCACCGGCAGAGTTGTCACCGTATCAGTGGCAGAGGATATGAGCCCTGTGGAGATCGGTGAACTTTTGGAGGAGAAAAAACTGGTGGCTGACGCAAAGCTTTTCGTGCTCCAGTATTACTGCTCAGAGTACAAGGATGATGTGAAGCCCGGAGTCTTCAGACTAAGCTCATCAATGACCGGTGAGGAAATGATGGCTGTCATGGCAGGAGTTGTGACAGAGGAAGAAGAGCCGGAGGAAGCTCGGTAGTTTTTGATTGGGAAACTGATATGATAATAGATGAAAGAATGGCTGCCTTTATCGATTCCTTCGATAAGGGCAATACTCCGTTTTTGGACAAAATTGAAAAAGAGGCTATAGCGGGGGAAGTACCCATCATCAGGAAATCAATGCAAAGCCTGCTTAAATTTTTACTTGCAATGAAAAAACCGGAAAGCATTCTCGAAGTGGGAACTGCTACCGGTTTTTCCGCGTTACTGATGAGTGAATACGGACCCGAAAACTGCCATATAACCACCATAGAAAAATACGAAAAGCGTATCCCCGTGGCAAAAGATAATTTCGAAAAAGCGGGAAAGAGTGACATGATCACTCTCCTTGAGGGGGATGCGACAGAGATCCTGGCGTCCATGACAGGTAGCTACGACTTTATCTTTATGGATGCGGCAAAGGGTCAGTATATAAACTTTTTACCGGATGTACTTAGACTTCTTAAACCCGGCGGACTTTTGGTGTCTGACAATGTCCTTCAGGACGGGGACATAATAGAGTCCAGATTTGCGGTAACCAGAAGAAACCGGACCATTCACGCCAGAATGCGTGATTACCTTTATGAACTTAAACACAATGATCTGTTGGAGACGGTGATCCTTCCCGTTGGGGACGGTGTGACCGTAAGCGTTAGGAGAGATTAGATGAGAAAACCCGAATTATTGATACCGGCAAGCTCACTTGAAGTATTAAAGACTGCAGTGTTTTTCGGAGCAGATGCGGTTTATATCGGCGGAGAAGCCTTTGGACTCAGAGCCAAGGCCAAGAATTTTTCACCGGAGGAAATGGCGGAAGGCATCGCCTTTGCCCATGCCCACGGAGTTAAGGTATATGTGACTGCCAATATCCTGGCCCACAATTACGACCTGGACGGAGCGGCAAAATATTTTGAAGAATTAAAAAACATGAAGCCCGACGCGCCGGATGCCCTGATCGTGGCAGATCCCGGAATGTTTACCATTGCAGAGTCAGTGTGGCCGGAAGTGGAGCTCCACGTCTCCACCCAGGCAAACAATACCAACTGGCAGACCTATATGTTCTGGTGGAACCAGGGGGCAAAGAGAGTAGTAAGCGCAAGAGAGCTTTCATTAAATGAGATAAAGCAGATCAGAAGCCACATCCCCGAAGAGATGGAGATCGAGACCTTTGTCCACGGGGCAATGTGCATTTCCTATTCGGGAAGATGCCTTCTCTCTGCATATTTTACCGGAAGAGATGCCAACAAAGGTGCCTGCACCCATCCCTGCAGATGGAAATACGCTGTTGTTGAGGAGAAGCGCCCGGGAGAGTATCTGCCGGTTTATGAAAATGACAGAGGGACATATATTTTTAATTCAAAGGACCTCTGCATGATAGAGCATATTCCGGACCTTTGCGATGCGGGGATTGACAGCTTCAAGATAGAAGGCAGGATGAAGACCGCTCTCTATGTGGCAACCGTTGCCAGAACCTACAGAAAAGCCATCGACGATTATCTGGAAAACCCTGAAAAATATCAGGCAAACATGCCCTGGTACAAGGAACAGATCGCAAAATGCACCTACAGGCAGTTTACCACGGGATTTTTCTATGGAAAGCCCGATGAGAATACCCAGATATATGACAATAATACCTATGTGAACGAATACACCTACCTTGGTATCATCGATAAGGTGGAGGACGGCCTTGCATATTTCGAGCAGAGAAACAAATTTTCCGTGGGTGACGAGATAGAGATCATGAAGCCTGACGGCACAGATGTGAAAGTCAGGGTAGAGGAGATGTTTGACGAAAATATGGAAAAAATCGACTCATGTCCCCACTCAAAGCAGAAAATAAGGGTCAGATTATCGGAAATTCCCAATGAATATGACCTTATCCGAATGAAAGCTGAGTAAAAATGTCTCTTGTATTAAAGGTGGATTTATTGTATTTTCTTTAATGACAGAGTTTGAAAGGAAATGGTCATGAGCGATAATTTAAATGTAGAAGAACTGTTTGGAAGCAAAGTTTTTACCTTGGGCAAGATGAAGGAGAGGCTTCCCGAAAAAGAATTTAATGAGATAAGGACCCTTATGGACCACGGCGGAGAGCTGTCTCTTAAGACGGCAGATGTTGTGGCAAAGGCCATGAAAGATTGGGCCATCGAGAACGGTGCAACCCATTATACTCACTGGTTCCAGCCCCTTACAGGAATCACTGCGGAAAAGCATGATGCATTTGTTACCCATCCCGATGCGGAAGGTAAGATGATCATGGAGTTTCGCGGAAAAGAGCTCATAAAGGGTGAGCCCGACGCATCAAGCTTCCCTTCCGGAGGACTTCGTGCCACATTCGAAGCAAGAGGATATACTGCATGGGATGTCACAAGCCCTGCTTTCTTAAGAGAGGATGCCACAGGCGTGATCCTCTGCATCCCCACAGCCTTCT
>JAGDCK010000122.1 GCA_017958585.1 Lachnospiraceae bacterium | reverse complement strand
TACAGTCTGATCCTCGGTATCATCGGAATCATGGTGGGCATCTACCTGATAAAGAGAAGATCTGCCAAGGCAGAGTAAATAACAGGACAGAAAAACAAAAATATATATTGGGACTAAATTGCTATGGCAGCAGAGAAAAAACAATGCGCCATAGCTTTTTAGCGCCAAGATTTAGGGAAAAAAGAAGCAGGGATTTCGGCGTAATATAGTCAGAATATTTTCACTTTCGTGCGAATTTATTTTTGCTCCTTTTTCATAATTGTTTATGATTTTAATTTGTGTTATAATGGGTCGATTTGAAAGGAAGGTAGCGGATGAAAGCTTTTTTGATCTTGGAAGACGGGACAGTTTTTGAAGGTACCCACATAGGTGCCGATAAAGAAATTGTCAGCGAAATAGTTTTTAACACCTCAATGGCCGGATACTTGGAAGTGCTGACCGACCCATCCTATGCAGGACAGGCCGTATGTATGACGTATCCCCTTATTGGTAATTATGGAATCTGTCGTGAGGATATGGAGTCAGGCAAGGCTTGGCCGGACGGATTTATTGTCAGGGAATTGTCACGTATTCCCAGTAATTTCAGATGTGATCTAACAATTCAGGAATTCTTAGTCGAGAATGATATTCCGGGTATCTCAGGTATCGATACCAGAGCTCTTACACGTATTCTTCGTGAAAAGGGTACCATGAACGGAATGATTACCACCAATGAAAATTTTAAATTTGAGGAAGAAGTGCTTCCAAAATTAAAAGCCTATACAACCGGAAATGTGGTTGACAAGGTTACTTGTGATGAAAAATATGTTGTGGAGCCGGCGAAGGATCTTTCCGATAACGGACCTTTGTCAGGCATGGCACGATTCGATAAAGAAGCCTATGAGAGAGGCGAGAGGGAGAAGAGACCTGCTCTTGTAAAAGAGTTAAACGGCAAGGGATTAAAGGTGGCGCTTCTCGATTTTGGCGCAAAGAGAAATATTGCAGACAGTCTCGCTGCAAGAGGATGTGAGGTAACGGTTTACCCCGCCAGGACTCCTGCCGCTGAGATAATAGCATCAAACCCCGACGGCATCATGCTTTCAAACGGCCCCGGAGACCCGAAGGACTGCGGAACAATTATAGATGAGATCAAAAAACTCTATGATACAGAGATCCCCATCTTTGCAATCTGCCTTGGACATCAGCTCATGGCTCTTGCAACAGGTGCGGATACACATAAATTAAAATACGGACACCGTGGAGGAAATCATCCGGTAAAAGATCTTGCCACCGGAAGAGTATACATCTCCTCACAGAATCACGGTTATGTGGTTGACACGGACAAGCTTGATGCGAACATCGCAGTTCCCGCGTTTGAAAATGTAAACGACGGAACAAACGAAGGCTTAAAATATGTGGGAAAGAACATTTTCACTGTTCAATTCCATCCGGAGAGCTGCCCCGGACCTCAGGATTCGGGATACCTCTTCGACAGATTTATAGAAATGATGAAGGGAGGAACCATAAATGCCTAAGAATCCAAATGTAAAAAAAGTAATGGTAATCGGTTCCGGTCCCATTGTCATCGGACAGGCTGCTGAGTTTGACTACGCAGGAACCCAGGAATGCCGCTCCTTAAAGGAAGAGGGCGTTGAGGTAGTGCTTGTTAACTCAAACCCTGCCACCATCATGACCGACAAAAACGTGGCTGACAAGGTTTATATAGAGCCTCTTACAGTTAAGGTTTTAGAGCAGATCATTGAGACAGAAAAGCCCGACAGCATCCTTCCTACCCTTGGAGGTCAGGCAGGACTTAATCTCGGTATGGAGCTTGAGGAGTCAGGTTTTCTTGCTTCCCACAATGTAAAGCTCCTTGGAACCACGGCTGCCACCATCAGAAATGCCGAGGGACGTCAGGAATTCAAGGACCTCATGGAGAGGATCGGTGAGCCCGTTGCTGCCAGCCAGGTGGTTGAATCCGTAAAGGAAGGCGTTGAATTTACGGATAGTATCGGTTACCCCGTGGTACTTCGTCCCGCATATACCCTTGGAGGAAGCGGCGGCGGTATCGCCCACAATCAGGCTGAACTTGAGGAGATTCTGGACAACGGACTCAGACTTTCCAGATTAGGTCAGGTACTGGTGGAGAGATGTATCGCAGGATGGAAGGAGATCGAGTACGAGGTTATGCGAGACAGCCTCGGAAACTGCATCACCGTCTGCAACATGGAAAACATCGACCCCGTTGGTGTACACACCGGAGACAGTATCGTAGTTGCACCTTCACAGACACTTTCCGACAAAGAGTATCAGATGCTTCGTACATCTGCATTAAAGATAATAGATGAGCTTGAGATCACGGGAGGCTGTAACGTCCAGTTTGCACTTCACCCCACAAGCTTCGAGTACTGCGTTATCGAGGTTAACCCCAGAGTTAGCCGTTCATCGGATCTTGCCTCAAAGGCAACAGGTTACCCCATCGCAAAGGTTGCCGCAAAGATCGCCCTTGGTTACACCTTGGATGAGATCAAAAATGCCATCACAAAAAAGACCTATGCATCATTTGAGCCTGCTCTCGACTACTGCGTAGTAAAGATACCCAGGCTTCCTTTTGATAAATTCATCACCGCAAAGCGCACCCTCACCACCCAGATGAAGGCTACCGGTGAGGTAATGAGTATCGCAAACAATTTCGAGGGCGCCCTCATGAAGGCGCTTCGAAGCCTTGAACAGCATGTGGATTGCCTTAGAAGCTATGATTTTTCACATCTGTCAAAGGAAGAACTCTTAGAGAGAATGAAAGTGGTGGATGATCAGAGAATTTTTGTCATCGCTGAGGCTTTGAGGAAGGGCATTGATGAAAAGACCATCACAGACATCACCAAGATCGATCTGTGGTTTGTGGACAAGATCGCCATCCTCACTGAGATGGAAAAGAGACTTGAGAGCGAAGAGATCACAGTGGAGCTCTTAAAAGAGGCAAAGAGACTGGAGTTTCCCGACAACGTGATCGCAAGACTCTCAGGAAAGAGCGAGAAGGAGATCAAGAAACTTCGCTACGACAACGGCATTGAAGCCGTATACAAAATGGTTGATACCTGTGCTGCAGAGTTTGCGGCTTCAACTCCTTATTACTATTCCGTATACGGAGGAGAGTGCGAGGCAAAGAGGACAAGCGACAGAAAGAAAGTCCTGGTTCTCGTATCCGGCCCCTTCCGCATCGGACAGGGTATCGAGTTTGACTTCTGCTCCGTACATGCCACATGGGCATTTTCAAAGGCAGGATATGAGACCATCATTATAAACAATAACCCTGAGACTGTAAGTACCGACTTCGATATAGCGGACAAGCTCTATTTCGAGCCCCTTACCGCAGAGGATGTGGAATCTATAGTTAATATCGAGCATCCCGACGGTGCCGTGGTTCAGTTTGGCGGACAGACCGCGATCAAGCTTACTCAGGCTCTCATGGAGATGGGAGTTCCCATCCTTGGAACAAAAGCAGAGGACGTGGATGCCGCAGAGGACAGAGAACTCTTTGACAAGATCCTGGAGGAGACCAACATTCCCCGTGCAGCAGGTGGAACGGTTTATACCGCTGAGGAGGCAAAGGAAGTTGCAAACCGCCTTGGATACCCCGTGCTCGTGCGCCCTTCCTACGTGCTTGGCGGACAGGGTATGCAGATAGCAATCTCAGACAAAGAGATCGAGGAATTCATGGCTATCATCAACACATATGCCCAGGATCATCCCATCCTTGTAGACAAATATCTCCAGGGTAAAGAGGTGGAGGTTGATGCCGTATGCGACGGTACCGACATCCTGATCCCCGGTATCATGGAGCATATCGAGAGGACCGGTGTGCATTCCGGAGACTCAATTTCCGTATATCCTGCACACACCATAGGAAAACTCGTAAAGGACAAGATCACAGAGTACACAAGACGCCTTGCAAAGGTACTTCATGTAAAGGGTCTTATCAATATCCAGTTCATCGCTATCGGCGAGGATGTATATGTAATCGAGGTTAATCCCAGATCCTCCAGAACGGTTCCCTATATCAGCAAGGTTACGGGAATCCCCATTGTGGATCTTGCAACAGAGGTTATCCTCGGAAAGACCATTAGAGAGCTTGGCTACGAGCCCGGTCTTCAGAAGGAAGCAGAGTATTATGCCATAAAGATGCCTGTCTTCTCCTTTGAAAAGATAAGGGGAGCAGAGATAAGCCTTGGTCCCGAGATGAAGTCAACAGGCGAATGCCTCGGTATCTCAAAGACCTTCCATGAGGCACTGTACAAGGCATTTATGGGAGCGGGAGTTCATCTTCCCAAATACAAAAATATCATCATCACCGTAAAGGATGCCGACAAGGGCGAGGCTATTGAGATCGGCCGCAGATTCGAAAAATTAGGTTACACCATCTATGCCACCAGAAGTACCGCAAGGGCTCTTACAGAGGCCGGTGTAAAGGCCAGAAAAGTCAACAAGATCTCCCAGGAGTCGCCTACTGTTATGGACCTTCTCCTTGGACACAAGATCGACCTTGTGATCGATACACCTACCCAGGGAAGAGACAAGTCAAGGGACGGATTCATCATCCGTAGGACAGCCATCGAGACAGGTATCAATGTCATAACGGCAATGGATACGGCCAGAGCTTTGGTAACATCCCTGGAAAATGCAAGCGATGCACTGCATTTGGTGGATATTGCAAAGATTTAATGTCCAAAAACCGTTTTCTGTGATATAATGAGTGCGTAGCATGTAATCGGACTAAGAGACGGTCATATTATTCTGTCTTGTTTTATAACAAAGGCAGCAGGATATGGAGGGACACAGCTTGAAAAAATACGGTTTTTTGATTTGTGTTTTATCGGTGTTTTCTTTGCTTACATTTACAGCATGCGGGCAAAATGCCTCTGACAGCGCGCTTGCCTCATTTAAATCCACGGAACCGCCCATTATGAGCGTGACATCAAAGGATGGCGAAAGCTTAAGCGAGAGGGCAAAAAGCTACGAGTGGAATCTGGACAACGGTGATGGCACGGTTTCTTCCACAGTGGCAGACGGTGCGGAGCCCACATTTGCATATGAGAGACACCGTTATCTGGAAAATCCGGGAGAGATTATCCTCACATTTGAAGTAAAGCCTACAAAGATGAACGTGAATGCATACGTTTTAAAAGAAAACGGGGAATTTGCAGAGCCGGTTAATGTCAAAGTAAAGGACGGCGTCATAGAACCCATCGATTCGGAGACGGTTTTGTATGTGGTAGACAGCGCCTGGAGCGGAAAAGGTTCCACCGGAGGTAACGGTGAATACGCATTCGTGATCTACGAAAAATAGCTTTTTTAAACGGTCCTTCGAGTATATGAAGGACCGTTAATTATTTAATCAGAATTTTTTATAAAAGGATGTTCAGGATATGAAAACAGATTACAATATGATGACAGAACAGTTAAAGGCCATATGTGACGGCGTTGAATATGATATCACCAATCTTTCAAACGCCTCCGCCCTGATTTTTGATTCCATGGAGGACTTAAACTGGGCAGGTTTTTATCTGGTAAGAGATAATAAACTGTTACTTGGTCCCTTTCAGGGGAAAGTTGCCTGCACAAAGATAGATTTCGGAAAGGGAGTCTGCGGTACGGCGGCATTAAAGGATGAGACACAGTTAGTAAAGGATGTCCATGAATTTCCGGGACATATCGCATGCGACAGCGCATCAAACTCCGAGATCGTGGTGCCCATGCACGATGCAAACGGAAAAGTCATGGGAGTCCTCGATATCGACAGCCCCCTTAAGGGAAGATTTGACGAGGATGATAAAGAAGGTCTTGAAGCATTTGTAAAAGCCTTAGAGGAAATATTAAGATAAAAATACGCAGGATCACAAATGTGGTCCTGCGTATTTTAATTTAGTCATCATCACATTCAATTTAGTCAAAATGAGGTTAAATGACTAAATTGAAACGGCCCATGACCAAATAAAACAGTGATCAAATAAAGTCATCTATTCTTTTCATATAATCTTCAAAGCTGCAAAGCCCTGCTTTTTTCCATCTGCAGGAGCCGCAGCAAAGGTCAAAAAATTCCGGAGTGATATTTTCTTTTATATAGTTAAAAAGCTCCCCGGAATCATAAATTTTTGAATTCAGTTCAATGTTGAACTCATTTACCACGGCGCTGTCAAGAGATCCGATCTTCATGTCTTTTTGACTTTCCGTGTCCAACAGACAACAGCCGTCTCCTGTACGGTTTGGGCAGTGAGTGCAAATAATATCGGGGAACGTTGCTATTTTCAGCAATGCCCCCTTTTTTAATTGGTCTGTCACCATATCCATATTTTTGACAAATTCTGCGCTGTAGCCGTTTCCGGTGTAAAGCACGGTGCAGAGCAGGTGGTGAGGTCTGATATTCAGTACTGTTTTATCAAAGTTTTTTTCCATAGGTTTATGATGTAAAACTTAATTCATTTTGTTGATGACTTTCCTTAATCTCTCGCCGATCACAAGTGCCAGGGCGATCTTTATGATATCAGGGATGATAAAGGGAATAACGCACCATGAAAGGACTGTAGCCAGGGATTCGGGGCCCACATTTTTGGTGTATACAAACATAAACCATGCGGTTCCTATGGCGTAGCAGGCAATTAGACCAAGGAGTGAACTGATTGCAAGGACCATGTTTTTATGTCCGAAGAGAGTCTCAAAAAGCCACATTATGAGAGCAGTTGCTATAAAACCGATGATGTATCCGCCTGTATTTCCAAGCAAAATCCCCATGCCTCCTGTGAAGTTTGCAAAAACGGGTAGCCCTATTGCTCCAAGTACCACATATATGAGTACTGCAAGTGTTCCGAACTTTCCGCCCAAAACTCC
>JAGDCK010000121.1 GCA_017958585.1 Lachnospiraceae bacterium | reverse complement strand
ATCACATACAGACCCTTATGGCAGGTTTCGAGGTTTCCGTCGAGTTCAACTTCCATATTGTAGAATTTTACTTCCACACCGTAGAGAAGAGTATCCTCGTTTGCGGTTCCGGGAGCGATTTTGTCTAATTGATAGATCATCTCGATGATACCGTCCAAAATTCGCTTTGGCATTACCAGTGACAGATCGCCGGGGGTTGCCTGAAGCGTAGGATTGGTAAAACTTTCCTTGATCCTGCTCTGAGTGGATCTCTTTCCCTGGATCAGATCTCCGAAACGCTGTACGATGACACCGCCTCCCAGCATGTTGGAGAGCTTTACAATGTTCTCAGCGTAGGCATTTGAGTCGTTGAAGGGCTCGGTGAAATGCTTTGCCACAAGCAGTGCGAAGTTAGTGTTTTCCGTATGCTTTGAGGGATCCTCATAGCTGTGTCCGTTTACGGTTACGATGCCGTTGGTGTTTTCGTTAACCACCACACCGTGGGGGTTCATACAGAAGGTTCTGACAAGATCCGCATATTTTTCGGTTCTGTAGATGATCTTGCTCTCATAGAGTTCATCCGTAAGATGTGAAAAGATATCTGCGGGAAGTTCTACCCTGACACCGATATCCACTCTGTTGGAGAGCGTCTTTATACCGATTTCCTTGCAGACCTTTTCCATCCATTTGCTGCCGCTTCGACCTACGGATACGATACACTTGTCGCAGGTGAATTCGCCCTTAGCGGTAACTACGGTATAACCGTCCTCGTTTACTTTGATTGACTCTACGGGAGACAAAAAGTTAAATTCTACTTTATCTTTTAACATGTTGTAGAGGTTCTCAAGCACCACATAGTTTTTGTCCGTGCCGAGATGACGAACGGATGCATCGAGAAGGTGCAGACCGTTTTGGAGGCAAAGTTTTCTGATGTCGGAATTTGCTGTGGAATAAAGCTTTGTTCCTTCACCTCCGTTTGCCATGTTGATCTCATCCACGTAATTCATGAGTTCAAGGGCATGTTTTTTGCCGATATATTCGTGGAGATTTCCGCCGAATTGATTTGTAATATTATATTTTCCGTCGGAGAAAGCTCCTGCTCCTCCGAAGCCGTTCATTATGGCGCAGGTCTTACAGTGAATGCAGCTCTTTACCTTGTCTCCGTCGATGGGGCATTTTCTCTTTTCCAGGGAATTACCTGCCTCGAATACGGCAACCTTAAGATCAGGATTTTTTTTCATAAGTTCGTATGCAGAAAAGATACCGCCGGGGCCTGCTCCGATTATTATCACGTCATAATTGTTCATGGTGTTGCTCCTTTCCTAAAAAGAAAAAGGGATGAGGTCTTTTGCAAACGTCATCCCTGGAAATATTTTACCAAATCTGTCTGTTAAATTCAATCATTAATGCATGCCACTTCCACAACCTCTAATACATTTTCGGAAACCTTAAATCTGATATCAAAGGATGCAAAATTCATTCCATAGATCCTGTCCGGATCATTGTGGTAAGCGGGACGGGGATCTTCTCTTAAAAGTGCGACGGCAGTTTCCCTCTTTTCTTCGGGGAGGATCTGCAAAAGCTCTTCGGGAAAGATCACCTCTAGGTGATTAAAGTCCGTGCGCCCGGCAAAACCTTCCGAAGCCTCCGGATGGCTGTCTGCATAGGTTAAGTATGGTTTAATGTCAAAGATCGGTGTATTATCCCTTAGATCCACGCCTGAAACGTGTATCAGGGGACCGTCTTTTGTATATTCTATTTTTTCCAATCTGACACTGGAGAGCCCTATGGGGTTAGGCCTGAAGGGGCTGCGGGTCGCAAAGACGCCAAGCCTGGTGTTTCCGCCCACTCTGGGAGGGCGGACCGTAGGGGAAAATGACTCCCTTTCAACACCCTGAAATTCCCACAATAACCACAGATAATCAAATTCTTCCATGCCTTTTATGGCATCCGGTGAATTGAATTCGGGCTCAAACTTTATCACGCCGGTGGCATTTTTAACAATATTGCTCTGCCTTGGTATTCCGAATTTTTCGGGAAAATCCGTATGAATATGGGCGATTGGTCTGATCTCCATAAAGGTCATTCTCCTTTTAACAGTGTCTCTTTTAAACATTTCCTTCACTTTTATAAATTTATCATTTTATGGAAGCTTTTTAAACAGAAAAGTTAAACTAAAAATGTTTTCGTCATGTTTGGATAGCGATTATTTTTCTACATTTCATTGTGGCAAAAAGTGATGGTATACTGTTACAATAGTGTATGAGAATGTAGATGATCGTGAATGGGACATGAGGAGAATTCATATGCCAATAAACGGTAGTGTATCTGTTTTGGATACGGAAATGTATTATGTTTCCTTTGGAAAAGGTAAAAAGGATCTGGTGGTGCTGCCCGGGCTTTCGGACGGGCTTACAACTGTAAAGGGCAAGGCAAAAATATTGTCAATTCCCTACAGAAAATACCTGGATGAGTACACTGTATATATGTTCAGCCGTAAAAATGATATGCCTGAAGGGTATTCCATAAGAGATATGGCAAGAGACCAGGTTATCGCCATGAAAAACTTAGGTATAGAAAAGGCTGACCTTATGGGCGTGTCCCAGGGAGGAATGATATCTCAATATATCGCAATTGATTATCCCGAGATGATAGACAAGCTGATCCTTGTGGTAACTGCCCCGTATGCCAATGAAACTGTAAAAACAGGTGTCGGAAACTGGATGGAGAAGGCAGAAAAGGGCGATTATAAGGCCCTTATGATCGATACCGCGGAAAAGATGTATTCCGATGAATTTTTAGATAAGAACAGAAGATATTTCCCCATTGTTGCCAGATTTACAAAGCCTAAAAGTTTTGACAGGTTTTTGGTAAATGCGAATGCCATAATGGGATTTGATGCAAGAGAGGAAATCTCAAGGATTGTTTGTCCCACGCTGATAATAGCCGGCGACAATGACAGGACAGTTGGAAATGAAGGATACAAGGAATTAAATCAGGCTATTGCCGATAGCAGGCTTCACATCTACAAAGGCCTGGGACACGGAGCATTTGAAGAGGCAAAGGATTTTTATGATGTAGTCCTCAATTTTTGCAATGAAGACTGACTTTATGAAAGATGGAATATTAAAATGAAGCAAAATTACAGGTTTGAAATATCATATGACGGAACAAGGTACCTTGGTTGGGAACATCAGCCCGGGACAGATATGACCATACAGGGTAAGATCGAGAGGGTGCTGTCAAAGATGGTCGGGATCCCTGACGAGGAGCCTCCGGTTGAGGTTCTATGCGCCGGCAGGACAGACGCCGGAGTCCATGCCCTTTGCATGGTGGCAAATGCCAAGATTGAAACTGACCTTTCCGAGGATGAGATCAGAGATTATATGAACAGGTATCTGCCTGATGACATCTGTATAAACGATGTGAAGATCGCGGGCGAGAGATTTCATGCCAGGTATAATGCCATCGGAAAGACCTACCGCTACACATGCTACGGCGGAAAGAGAAAGCCCGTATTTGACAGAAAATATGTCTATACATTGGATGGCATGCCTGACATCGAAAAAATGAAGAAAGCAGCTTCGTACCTTATGGGGGAGCATGATTTTGCGGCTTTTTGCGCAAATCCAAGGATGAAGAAGTCAACTGTCAGAAATGTGGATATGATAGATATCGTAAAAAAAGATGACTATGTGATCTTTACTTACCATGGAAGCGGATTTTTACAACATATGGTGAGGATACTAACCGGTACTCTTTTGGAAGTAGGCTTTGGCAAGAGAAGTCCTGAAAATATGCTGGAACTTTTGGAACGAGGGGACAGAAAAGAAGCCGGAGTCACAGCGCCGGCTCAGGGCCTTACAATGGTGAAGGTGGATTATCACTAACTGAAAATACTTTTTGACTAAAAAGCGGACAGGAGGATGTGCGAGAATATGAAACTTCAGATATATGAGACCAATTATGGCAAAAACAGATTCATGGAAAAACTTCCCACGGTAGAATTCTATGATGATAAGCCGGATCCCGACGGAAGGGAGGACAGGCTTCTTAATATATATCCCGAGGCAAGGTACCAGGAGATCGTGGGTTTTGGCGGAGCGATGACTGAAGCTACGGCATTGAACCTGGAATACATGGGGGAAGAACTTCATAAAAAGGCGATGGAACTGTATTTTGACAGTGAAAAAGGAATTGGCTACAGCCTTATCAGATCCACCATCAACAGCTGCGATTTTTCCAAAGACTTTTATTCTTATGATGAAGTGGAGGGAGATCATGAACTTAAAAACTTTGACATTTCCCATGACAGAGAATATATAATTCCAGCCTTGAAGGAAGCCTTTGAAACTGCGGAGGAGTTAAAACTTTATTGCAGTCCCTGGTCGCCGCCGGCATGGATGAAGACAAACGGCAGGATGAACAGGGGTGGAAAATTAAAAAACGACTGTTATCAAACATGGGCTCATTACTTTACAAAGTTCATACAGGAGTATGAAAAAGAGGGAGTCAAGGTGTGGGGAGTAACTCCGCAAAACGAGGCAAAAGCTGAGCAAAACTGGGAATCCTGCTTCTATTCAAAGGAGGAGGAAGCTGAGTTTACAAACAAATACTTAAAGCCTGATTTAACAAATAATGGCCTTGGCGATGTAAAGATCTTTGTGTGGGATCACAACAAGGAGCGAACCCTGGACAGAGCCCTGACTATTTTTAAGGACAAGAGGATAACCGGCGAAAAGGGCTATGAAGGTCCTGACGGAATAGCGGTGCATTGGTACTCCGGAGAACATTTTGCTGCCCTTGATGCTTTTCATAACGTGTTCCCGGACAAACTGATCCTGGGCTCAGAACATTCAAAGTCAGCAGGAAAGACTCCGGAGGACTCCGGGGAGAGATATGCCCATGACATCATCGGAGATCTGAACAATTATTCCAACGGATGGACCGATTGGAACATGATCCTCGACGAGGAGGGTAACCCCGACCACTGGAAGGATGAGCAGATAGAGTCAGGTTGGGCACCCGAAAAGATCTGGGTTGGTGAGGCTCCCGTCGTCTTTGACAAAAAGAAAAAGAAACTGGATATCAGATCCTCATACTATTACATGGGACATATCAGCAAATTTGTTCGCCCGGGAGCTGTGAGGATAGGATAAAGTATATATGACGGACGGATCGAGACTGTAAGCTTTGAAAACAAGGACGGCTCCATTGTGGCAGTGATCTTAAACAGAACAGAAAAAGATTGTTAATTGGCAATACGCTTAAACGGGAAACTGGCAGACATCAAGTGCGACAAACACAGTATAATAACTACCGTTATAAGTAAATGCTGATTTAATTTTCTAT
>JAGDCK010000013.1 GCA_017958585.1 Lachnospiraceae bacterium | reverse complement strand
TTATAGGAAATTGCTTCGCATTCCTATAAAGTAAAAAGCGCTCCGCTATGGATGCGCACTCGCGCGATTGGTATCATGTTGACTGTCGTCAACCGCGCTCGGCGCGAGCATGTCGCAAGCGACATGCTTTCTTGTTAATTAGAGACTTAGTTTCCGCATAAGACATATATTTATTTTAGAGGAGGAGTAAATATGTTTAAAGCAAGTAAGTGGGATGTATTTTTCAAGGGGCTTATCTATATCGCTCTGGGTCTTGTGGTATTTTTGATGCCTGAAAAGATCGAGTCGTTTCTGGGATACGTACTGGGTGGTGCACTGATCCTCACAGGAGCCGTATTCATCATTAGTTACCTCTTAAGAGAGCCCATCATGAACTATGATCACAACGGTTTTGTAAACGGTATAGCCGTCATGGCAATCGGCGCCATCGTTCTTTTTAAGATGAATCTGGTGGTAAGCCTTCTGCCTCTCGGCCTTGGACTTTTGGTTTTGATAAGCGGTGTGACACAGCTTCAGGACTGCATCGATATGATCAGACTCAAATACAAAAGCTGGGGACTTATGCTGTTTTTCTCAATCTTAAATATAATCCTTGCAGTTGTACTTTTGATCGATCCCTTCAAGGCTGCCATGACCATGTTTAAGGTGATGGGAGTGGGACTTATCTTAAGCGGTATCACAGACATTTATTCCATGTTTTATCTTGCCGGAAAATATGCAAAATATCAGAAAGCCATGATGAAATTAAAAGAAGAGATGAAGGGGGAGGAAACTCCTTTTGAAGAAGAAAAAATTGAAGACGAAGAGGAATGATATTACAGGAATTTTTTTCTGATTTTTTTGACTAAGCATTAAAAAAAATATATAATATCCATATCTTTTTATTTTTGGAACGGAGATGTAGAAATGAAGAAACTTGAAGAATATGTCAGAACCATACCGGATTTTCCCGAGAAGGGAATTATGTTCAGAGATATTACTACTGTAATACAGGATCCCGACGGACTTAAGCTTGCCATCGACACCATGCAGGACAAGATCAAGGACATCGATTTTGATGTTATCGTGGGACCTGAATCCAGAGGATTTGTATTCGGCACACCCATTGCCTACAATATGCACAAATCCATGGTTTTGGTGCGTAAAAAGGGTAAGCTTCCCTTTGAGACAGTCTCAATGGATTACGATCTGGAATACGGAAAGGCAACCATCGAGATGCATAAGGATGCCATCAAACCCGGCGCAAAGGTTGTGATCGTGGATGACCTTATCGCAACAGGCGGTACCGTTGAAGCTATCTGCAAACTTGTGGAGCAGATGGGCGGCGAAGTAGTGGGAATGGTATTCCTCATCGAGCTTGCAGGATTAGAGGGACGCAAGAAGCTTGCAAATTACAGAGTTGAATCAGCTCTTGTATATCCGGGAAAATAATTTTTGACAACTGAGAGACGGAGTTGAGGTTTATGCCGGAAGAAACTAAAGTATTGACCGCAGAAAATGAAGAACTGGATAATGAACCTGAATTCAAAAGTCCCGATGCACTCTATCAGGACCTTATAGACTGTGTCCGCAAATATCATCCCAGTGATGATATTTCCCTTATTGAAAAGGGTTACAAGATTGCATGCGAAGCTCACAAAGATCAGGTGAGAAAATCGGGTGAACCGTATATAGTTCACCCTCTTAATGTTGCCATAATACTGGCAGAGTTGGAGCTGGACAAGGAGACCATCGTAGCCGGCCTGTTGCATGATGTGGTGGAAGACACCATCATGACGGTGGATGATATCACAAAAGAGTTCGGAGATGACGTGGCGCTCCTTGTGGACGGCGTCACAAAGCTGGAAAAGATCCCCCTGTCACAGACGGATAATGCAGGAGACCACTCAGACAGTAAGCTTGAGATGCAGGCTGTTAACTTAAGGAAAATGTTCCTTGCCATGGCAAAGGATATCAGGGTCATCATGATAAAGCTTGCGGACAGGCTCCACAATATGAGGACTTTGAAATACAAATCTCCCGAAAGCCAGCAGAGGATCGCCAGGGAGACTTTGGAGATTTATTGTCCCATCGCCCAGAGACTTGGTATCAGCAAGTTAAAGATCGAGCTGGACGATCTGTCACTTAAATATCTCGAGCCCGACGTTTATTATGATCTGGCGGAAAAGATAAATGCCAGAAAGAGCGTCCGGGAAGCTTATATCAGCGGAATCGTATCCGAGGTAAGCAATCATATCAAAAATGCCGGCATTGAGGCAAAGGTTGACGGCAGGGTAAAGCATTTCTTCAGCATTTACAAAAAGATGAAGAATCAGAACAAGACCCTGGATCAGATCTACGATCTCTTTGCAGTCAGGATCATAGTAAATGATGTTAAGGACTGCTATGCGGCTCTTGGTGTGATCCACGAGATGTATAAGCCGATCCCCGGCAGATTCAAAGACTATATCGCAATGCCCAAGGCAAATATGTACCAGTCCTTGCATACCACACTTATCGGTTCCTCAGGCCAGCCTTTCGAGGTGCAGATAAGGACCTATGAGATGCACAAGGCCGCAGAGTACGGTATCGCAGCTCATTGGAAATACAAGGAAAATGCGGACGGTAAGCAGGTTGAGACCCAGGAGGAGGAGAAGCTTGTATGGCTTCGCCAGATCCTTGAGTGGCAGAGAGACATGTCGGACAATGTGGAGTTTATGTCACTCCTCAAAAACGATCTGGATCTGTTTGCGGATAATGTATATTGCTTTACCCCCACGGGAGAGGTAAAAAACCTTCCTGCAGGCTCCACACCCATCGATTTTGCCTACAGCATTCACTCTGCTGTGGGAAACAAGATGATCGGTGCAAGAGTAAACGGCAGGCTGGTTACAATAGATTATGAGCTTAAAAACGGCGACAGGGTGGAGATCATCACATCTCAGAACGCGAAGGGGCCCAGCCGTGACTGGCTTAATATAGTAAAGAGCACCCAGGCAAAGAACAAGATAAATCAGTGGTTCAAAGCCGAGGTAAAAGATGACAATATTGCAAAGGGCCGCGAGATATTGAAGGCTTATTGCAAGGCAAAATCCATAGAGACTGCAGACATCGTGATCCCTGAGTATATGGCTGTGATCCAGCACAAATACGGATTCAGGGACTGGGACAGTGTGCTTGCGGCAGTGGGACACGGAGCCCTGAAAGAGGGCCAGGTCGTAAACAAACTCATGGAACTCTATGACAGGGACCACAAGAAGGTCATGACCAACGAGGAAGTCCTGGCAAGCATCGCAGAGACCGGCAATATGTCCGGCAACCGACCTGCCTTTGCAAAGTCAAAGAGCGGTATCGTGGTAAAGGGAATCGCCGATCTGTCAGTGAGATTTTCAAAGTGCTGTTCCCCTGTTCCCGGTGATGAGATCGTGGGATTTGTCACAAGAGGACGCGGTATCTCAATCCACAGAACGGATTGCATCAATATGATCAACCTCCCCGAATCCGACAGAGTGCGTATGATCGACGCCGAGTGGGAAGAGGGAAGCGAGAACAACAAGGAAAAATACAATGCGGATATCACGGTTTACGCAAATGACAGAAGCGGTCTGTTAAATGATATCACCCGCATTCTCACAGAGAAAAACATTAATATCATGTCCCTTAATACCAATACCAACAAACAGGGACTGGCGACACTTAAATTCAGTATCGAGATCACAGGACGTGACGAGCTTAAGCGCCTGGTTGAAAAGATCAGGAACGTGGAGAGCGTCATCGATATAGAAAGGACATCCGGCTGATGGGAGAAATTGTTATCGGCGGCATGTGCCTGGGGGAACTGCAGACGAATTGCTATCTTGTCTACAGAAGAGGAGAAAACAAAGCTATCGTCATCGATCCCGCAGACCATGGCAGGAGAATATACGAAAAACTTAAGGAAAACGGATTGGAAGTCAGTGCGATCCTTTTGACACACGGACATTTCGATCATATTTACGGGGTGGAAGAATTAAAAAAGGCTGCAGGTGATATAAAGGTTTATGCCTGCGCAAAAGAACAGAGACTGCTCTCGGATACAAGACTTAATGTATCACGCAGCATGGGCAGGGAGGAAACGGTTTCCGCCGATGTCTATTTAAATGACGGCGATGAACTGACCATAGACGGTATGACTTTTAAAGTCATCGAAACTCCCGGTCATACCGAAGGAGGATGCTGCTATTATTTCCCGGAAGGACATCATCTGCTCTGCGGAGACACACTTTTCAGAGAGTCCTATGGACGATATGATTTTCCCACGGGAGATTACAATACACTTATGAAAAGCATAAAGGAGAAACTTTTTACACTGCCTGACGAGACAAAATGTTATCCCGGTCACGGCATGATGACCACCATCGGTCATGAAAAAGAGTTTAATCCCTGTTTGTTTGACTGATGAAAAGTGAGGGCGGATGATCCGTCCTCTTTTTATCTTTTGGAGAATAAAAATGTACAGTATAAAACTTTCAAAAGCTGAATATGAATATGATGTAAATTCCATCTTTCGGGCTTTCTATCCCGGTTTGTTGCAGGGGATAGTGACGGAAAACACAGGCCTTGCAAAGAGGCACGAACTCTTAAAGGATCTGTATCTGACAATAGATGTGGACGACAGCGACGCTCTTTTTTTGTTTGAGGACGGGGACAGGTTTGATTTTAAGTTTGATGAAGAGACCATGTCTTTTTCAGGGGATCATGACAAGGATTTTAAAAACGCCTTTAAGAGGTTTATGTACAATGTTTTTTCTGAAAAAACAGGAAAGACACTGCCCTGGGGGAACCTCACGGGAATCAGGCCCACAAAGATCGCACTGTCTCTTTTAAATAAGGGCGAGGGCCATGAAAGCATCAGGAAATTTTACAAAGATATGCATATGGTCAGCGATGAAAAGATAGAATTAAGCATTGATATTGCGGAGCGTGAGAAGGCACTTTTGTCAAATATCCATTGTAAGGACGGCTACAGCCTCTACATCGGAATTCCTTTTTGCCCCACCACATGTCTGTATTGCTCATTTACTTCATATCCGATCGGAGCCATGAGGGATATGGTGGAGGATTATCTTGGTGCGCTTATAAAGGAGCTTGAATATGTAAGTGAAGCCTTTAAAGGAAAGATCCTGGATACGGTTTATATTGGCGGTGGAACCCCCACAACCCTTACTGCCTGGCAGTTAGAAAAACTCCTAAAAAAGGTGAGAGAGCTCTTTGACTTTAGTACAGTCCTGGAGTTTACCGTGGAAGCGGGTCGTGCCGATTCCATAACGGAGGATAAATTAAGGGTATTAAAAGAGATGGGAGTTACGAGGATTTCCGTTAATCCTCAGACTTTTAATCAAAATACCCTGGATTTTATAGGCAGGAAAGCAACGGTTAAACAGGTTTATGAAGCATACGACCTTGCAAGAAAAGCCGGTTTTGACAATATAAATATGGACCTGATACTGGGGCTGCCCGGAGAAGGGGCGGAGGAAGTAAGGTTTACCGCAGAGGAAGTAAAAAGATTAAAGCCGGAATCCCTCACAGTCCATTCCCTTGCCATAAAAAGGGCATCGAAGCTTGCTCAGTGGATCAGAGAAAACGGAATATCGGAACTTAATAATACGGATGAGACCATGGAGATTGCAGCTAAGGCCGCAAAGGATCTGGGATTAAAACCGTATTATCTCTACAGGCAAAAGAACATGTCGGGAAATTTTGAAAACGTGGGATATGCCGCAGAAGGGAAATTCGGTCTTTACAATATGCTCATCATGGAGGAGGTCCAGACCATCGTTGCCTGTGGCGCAGGTACAGTCACCAAGAGGGTGGATGAAAACGGTGATATAAGCAGGTGTGACAATGTAAAGGAAGTTAAGCTTTACATTGACGAGATCGATGAGATGATTCAGAGGAAAAAGGAACTGTTTTCTTAGTTTCCCGGTGGGGATAAATTTGAGTAAGAATGTCGTATTTGACATTTTTTGAAAGGTTTTTGGGAGGAAGTTTTTATGAAAGCAGTTATGTTACTTTTTGACTCTTTAAACAGGAGATTTTTACCAAATTACGGATGTGATTTTACAAAGCTTCCGAATTTCAAGAGACTTGGTGAAAAGACTACAACCTTTGACAATTTTTATGGTGGCAGTATGCCCTGCATGCCGGCCAGGAGAGAACTTCACACGGGAAGATACAATTTCCTTCACACAGGGTGGTCCCCAATGCAGCCCTTTGACGACTCTGTGATTGAAAGGCTTTCAAATGCAGGGGTATACACTCATATTTCCACCGACCATTATCATTACTGGGAAGTGGGCGGAAGCGGATATCTTAATAAATTCAACAGCTTTGAGATGGTTCGCGGACAGGAAGGGGATCCCTGGATGGGACAGGTGGCTGATCCCGAAATACCTAAGTCCGTAAGCCACAGGAGCGGGAAACTCTGGAGGCAGGACTGGGTTAACAGAGAATTTTTAAAGAGTGAAGAGGACATGCCACAGACCCATGTTTTTGCTTCCAGCCTTGATTTTATAGAGAGAAACTGTGATGAGGACAGATGGTTTTTGCAGATAGAAGCCTTTGACCCCCACGAGCCTTTTTACTCACAGAAAGAGTACAAGGATCTCTATCCCCATGATTATCACGGAGATCATTTTGACTGGCCGGATTATGGTAAGAACCACTGCACTCCCGAGGAGACGGAGCATGCCAGAATGGAATATGCAGCACTTATGAGCATGTGCGACAGGTATCTGGGGAAACTCCTTGATCTCATGGATGAAAAGGATATGTGGAAGGATACAATGCTCATCGTAAATACTGATCACGGATTTATGCTGGGTGAAAAGGAATGGATGGGTAAAAACGTGCTTCCTCAATATGATGAACTTATCCATACGCCGTTTTTTATTCACGACCCAAGAAACCCTCATCTCGGTGAGAGACGGTCATCCCTGGCGCAGACCGTTGACATTCCCGCGACATTGGCAGAGTTTTTTGATATCGAGCCCCCTGAGTTTATGGATGGCAGAAGCTTAACACCTGCCATAAAAAATGATGAAGCAATCAGAGAGGGCGCGCTGTTTGGAATTTTTGGAGGTCATATCAATGTGACGGACGGCCGTTTCGTGTTCATGAAGGCGCCGGTTAGTGCTAAGAACGGACCTCTTTACAATTACACTCTGATGCCCATGCATATGTCCTCCTCTTTTACAAAAGAGGAATTAGAGGATATCAAGATCACGGATGAGTTTAAGTTTACTAAGGAAATTCCCGTGATGAAACTTCTTTCCCCTTCGGATGACAGGGCGTTTGTTCAGGGAAGCAGACTGTATGACTTGGAAAAAGATCCCGAGGAGTTATCACCTTTATCCGACCGGAAAGTTGAAAGACGCATGGAAGAACTCATGGTAAAGCTTATGGAGCAAAACGAAGCTCCGGCGGAGCAGTACGAGAGAGTCGGACTTAGGAGGAACTGAATATGCATCCGGTTAGCATGATGATAAAGCCTTCCTCCGGAAACTGTAATATGCACTGCGATTATTGCTTTTATGCGGACGAGATGGACAACAGGTCCGTTTCTGATTTCGGTTTCATGACGGAAGAGACTTTGGAAAATGTCATAAAGAAGGCATTTGAGACGGCGCAGGGATTTTGCACTATTGCTTTTCAGGGCGGGGAGCCCACGCTTAGAGGCCTTGATTTTTTTAAAAAGGCGGTGGAGCTTGAGTATAAATACAATAAAAACAATATTGAAGTCCGTCATGCGCTTCAGACAAACGGACTTTTACTAAACAGGGAGTGGGCTTCTTTTTTCAGAGAAAATAATTTTCTCATAGGCATATCCCTTGACGGAAAAAAAGCTGGTCACGATGCGCTAAGGCATACAAAAAGCGGAGAAGATACGTTTGAAGCGGTGTTAAATGCCATAAAGATATTAAGGGAAGAAAATGTAGACTTTAATATCCTGACGGTGGTAAACAAATTAACCGTAAAGCAGGCAAGGAAGATCTATTCCTTTTATCAAAAAAACGACCTGGATTTCCTGCAGTTTATCCCGTGCCTGCCCCCAATCAGAGAAGATATGGAAAACTATTCTCCCTCGGCATATGAATACGGATCATTTTTAAATGAACTTTTTGATTGCTGGTTTGAGGATCTGAAGCAGGGCAGGCAGCCCTATATCCGTCAGTTTGAAAACTATGTTGCAATACTTCTTGGAAGGGCACCGGATTGCTGTGATCAGTCGGGGGTCTGCCAAAGTCAGTATGTGATAGAGGCGGACGGATCGGTATATCCCTGTGATTTTTATGTGCTGGACGGCTACAGGCTGGGGAATTTAAACGAAGACTCTTTGGAAGTGATAGATGATAACAGGATAGCTTCCGATTTTTTAAAAACTTCCGCTGAAGCCAGGAGAGAATGCGCAAAGTGCGAATATTACGGAATCTGCAGGGGCGGTTGCTACAGGCATTTTGTGACAACAGATGAAGGAAAGCAGATAAACAGATTCTGTGAGTCATACAAAGCTTTCTTTGATGCTCACTTAAAAGACCTGCAAATGATCGCAAGGAACATTAAGCTTTACGGCAGAGGATAAGGAACAGGATAAGGAACATGTCCCATCATTTTGGCACATTACTGTGTTAAAATCTTGACATGGATAGAAAAAGAATATATCATTTTTAAAGACTAAAACTGAAGTTTTTTTAAGAAAGGCATAGAGAATGGCTATTACGCTCAACAAAAAACCTACCACAGGAATGAAGGACATTTTACCTGAGGAAATGCAGATCAGGGATTATGTCATCGGTGTTATTAAAGATACATACGGAAAATTTGGATTTACATCAATCGAGACTCCTGCAGTGGAGGCAATAGGAAACCTTAACTGCAAGGCAGGCGGAGACAATGAGAAGCTTATCTTCAAGATCTTAAAGCGCGGAGAGAAGCTTAACGTGGCAGATGCCACCACAGAGGACGAGGTTGTGGACGGAGGACTCAGATATGATCTGACTGTTCCCCTTGTAAGATTTTATTCGAACAATTCAGCTGTTCTTCCCAATCCTTTTAAGGCTCTGCAGATGGGAAATGTATGGCGTGCGGATCGCCCTCAGAGAGGTCGTTACAGACAGTTTATGCAGTGCGATATCGATATTCTGGGAGAGGCATCAAATCTTGCTGAGATCGAGCTTATCCTGGCAACCACCACAACTCTCACAAAGTTAGAGTTTAGAAATTTCCAGATCAGAATCAATGATCGCCGTATTTTGAAGGCTATGGCTGCTTATGCGGGATTTAATGAAGAGGACTATGATTCTGTTTTCATAACTCTTGATAAGATGGACAAGATCGGCATTGAGGGCGTAAAGGAAGAACTTGTAGGAAACGGATTCGATGCCGCTGTATGTGACAAATACCTGGAGCTTTTCACAAAGGTAAATGAAGCCTCAAACGGTGTCAATTTCATCGCAGACTCATTAAAGGATTATCTGGATAAAGAGGTGATGGATTCCTTTAAGGAGATCATCGCGGTGGTAGAGGCATGTAAGGCTGATTCCTTTGAACTTGTATTTGATCCTACTCTTGTAAGAGGAATGAGTTATTATACAGGAACTATTTTTGAGATCGCCATGCCTGAATTTGGCGGAAGCTGCGGCGGTGGCGGAAGATACGATACCATGGTAGGAAAGTTTACAGGAAAAGACGTACCTGCCTGTGGTTTCTCCATCGGATTCGAGAGAATCGTGCTTCTTCTCATGGAGAGAGGCTTTAAAGTTCCCACCAGACCTAAGAATGTATGTTACCTTGTTGAAAAAGGTGTGGCAGGAGACGAGCTTGCAAAGATCATGAAGCAGGCTGAGGAAGAGAGAGCAAAAGGCATGCAGGTTCTTGTCACCAGAATGAACAAGAACAAGAAGTTCCAGAAGGAACAGTTAAACAAAGAAGGATACGAAGATTTCGTGGAATTCTATAAAGAGGCTTTGAAGTTCTAAACCCAGTCGGGTTTTGAACCCAGCCGAGTTTTTAATCTGGTCGGAGGCTCTGAAGTTATGGAGCCAGCCGAAGGTTTTGAGGTTCTGGACCCTTCCGTAGACTTTTGAGTTCCTGAACATTTCCGAGGCCTTTAGGGCTAGTATTAATATTGTTTAGGTAAGGCTTCGGGCAATGATGAGTTGCCCACAGCCTTTATAAACTGTGAAATACAGTTTTTCTTATTTGTTTTGTATAATAACTGTATTAATTTTTTAAATTCGGTATCTTGATTCAGGTGTCTACAGTTATTTTGTAGAAAACTATTATTTTACCGTTATGCATTTTGCATGGTTACAGTTATATTGTGATTATTCTGTTTATAACCGTAATAGGTTTTGAAGCACTACAGTTTTTTCATGAATTCATGAAATAAAACTGTAGAGGGAAAAAATAGAATACAGTATATTTGTCAAATTTTAGTTTTATACTGTAAGAGTGAAAAATGTCATACAGTTAATTTTGTGGGTTTGCAAGAATAACTGTAATTCTTAGATTTTAGTAATTTATGAATTCAAAAAGATACAGTTTTTTCGCAAAAGCTTGATAAAAAACTGTAAACAGATAGATCACATTGTCTGCGGTGAGCATTTGAGAGTATGTGAAGATGATTAAGCGCTGCGGATTGGCAATTGGAAATGCGGAGAAGAGTATGAGTCGTTTTTTGTTGATGGAGATACCGGATGAGGGATTTTCTGATCGATTCGCAGATCTTTCCGGGGTTTCTCCTGAGGAGCTTAAGGGAAAAACAGCAAAGAGGCAGTCTGAACTTATCGCAGGAAGGCTGTTAATGCAGCTTGGGTTAAGAGGCGAAGGCTGTAAAAGTTTAGAAGAAATAAAGCCTTATCCCCCGGAAGAAGTATTACAGATAATAGATAAAGCCATTACTTTAAATATTTTATACTCTGATAAGGGAAAACCTTCACTACAAAACAGCAATTTTAAATTCAGCATTTCCCATTCAGGTAAATACTGCTTTTTGGCATATTCCGAAGAGGGGAAAGAAATCGGTGCGGATATCGAGCGCATGAAACCATTAAAAAACCTGGATGTAGCAAAGAGGTTCTTTCATGAGGAAGAATATAAAAAACTGGTAAATTTGAACTATTCCCTTCAAATCATGGAGTTTTACCGTTTGTGGACTTCAAAAGAAGCCTATGGAAAGTGCTTAGGTGAAGGAATTCCTGCAATTGTTGGTAGAAAAGTACTAAACGCAGACAATTTTGAATATGATGGTTACAGTCTGGCAGTATATGAGGAATAGACATGAAGCGTTTGTTTGTTTATTTTAAAAACTTCAAAAAAGAAGCGGTGCTGGCTCCCGGATTTAAGCTGGTGGAGGCAGTGCTGGAGCTTTTCGTGCCCATAGTGATGGCAGGTATCATCGATAACGGAATCGGGAATTCTGATCCTGAGGCCGGAAAAAGATATATTCTCATGATGGGCGCAGTTCTGGTATTACTGGGGGTGTTCGGACTTTTGTTCTCGGTTACGGCGCAGTTTTTTGCGGCAAGAGCGGCTGTTGGATTTTCAACCCGCTTAAGAAGCGAACTTTTTAAGCATATCCAGAGTTTTGATCATGCAACCTTGGACAGGGTGGGAACATCCACGCTTTTAACCCGGATCACCAGCGATATCAATCAGGTGCAGTCCGGTGTCAACATGACACTTAGACTTTTCCTCAGATCCCCCATCATAGTATTCGGAGCCATGATCATGGCGTTTACCATCGACTTTAAGGCCGCTTTGGTATTTGCCTGCGTTATCCCTCTGCTTAGCCTCATAGTGTTTGGAATAATGCTCATCACTAAGCCCATGTACAAGAAAGTTCAGGAAAAACTGGACGGGGTCTTAAAGACCACCAGGGAGAACCTGACGGGCGTAAGAGTGCTTAGAGCCTTTAACAGACAGAGCATGGAAACGGCTAAGTTTAAGGGTCAGACAAAAGACCTTTTGGATGCTCAGGTAGGCGTAGGAAAGATCTCATCCTATTTAAATCCAATGACCCTGGTCATCGTAAACTTAGGAATCGCGGTAATCCTGTATGTGGGCGCAAAGCGTGTGGACTCAGGAGTGCTGTTAAAGGGAGAGGTTGTGGCGCTGATAAACCTCTTTTCACAGATTCTGGTGGAACTTGTGAAGCTTGCAAATCTGATCGTTAATATCTCAAAATCAATGGCAAGTGCGGAAAGAGTTGCCGAT
>JAGDCK010000120.1 GCA_017958585.1 Lachnospiraceae bacterium | reverse complement strand
TTATGGACGAAAATAGTAGTATTAAGCTGTCGGTCCACTGTAGCTTCTTCACTATCCTGATATTCCCCTAAAATAATATTGTTATAAACCCTATTACAACATCCATTCATCTTCCGAACTGTTAAGATTTGGATAGAAGCGGGGGGCTGTAGGGATGCCACCAAGCGAGTTCCGCAGACGCGAAGCAGCGAGGACTGTTTGAGCGACTGGCGCCCTGCAGACAGGACCCGCTTCGGTGTGAATCATGGTTTTGTAAATTAGCGGATGAAATACCGGGTTTATAACAATATTATTTTAGGGGAATATCAGGATAGTGAAAAAGCTACAGTGGACCGACAGCTTAATACTACTATTTTCGTCCATAATATGGCTCAGTGAGGTGCTTCACCTCTTGGGCCTTGTTTTGCATGCGGATATTGCCTTACTGACAGTTATTTTTGACGCAGGCGCCATCATACTGATCGGCTTGTTCATATATTTTAAGGTCATAAAAAGGGAAAAGAAACAGACGGCTCCTGTTTCATGGGAGATAAATGCCATAATATTCAGAGCCATAGTATTATTGCAGATATTCGTAATAATGTTTACGGCAATTCCCTATATCAAGTCGGATATAACCGTGGAAACCGTAAACTCATTTTTGAGTACGGGCCTTATTTATTCTGAGAATCCATTAAACGGCGGAGCTGTGGCGGTTCCAATGAGATTAAAGGTGCTGTGCCTTCCGACCATTTACGCTTTCCTTTGCAGGGTCTTTCATGCAGAGGCTGTGACCGTGGTTTGGAGAGCGGTGCCTGTGGTGGTGCTTTTACTTAGTTACGTGGCGTTTTCATCACTTTCAAAGACGCTTTTTAGAAGAAGCAGTGACAGGACACTTTTTATGCTGGTTGTGGGAGCACTGCTGTCTGCGGGATGCTATGCCTACGGCATGGAAGGTTTTTTACTTCTCTTTGCGGGTTGGCAGGGTAATACCATAAGAGCCATGGTCCTGATGCCTGCCACATTAAACTTTGCCATCAAAAAACAGTGGATTCTATGTGCATTGATGGTGGTCACAGAGAGCATGATTGTATGGACTTTTTACGGTGCGGGATTTTGCCTTGTGGAAGCCCTGTTCATATTTGTGATCACTAAAGCATTCGAGATATACAGAAAAAAATCTCCGGAGGTGCATTATGACTGAGATGTTTCAGATACCACTCCGGGATATAGCAGCATTTAACGAAAGAGGAAAGTTTTTGGGACTTCTTCTCGTAGTGCTTTTGTTTTTGTTTATTTTCCTAAGAGAAAAAAAGCCGTTTTTAATCTATGGGCTTATAATGGCGCTTTCAGTCATATGCCCTTTGACCGGAGTAATACTTTGGAAATATCAGACCAGATTTTTTGATTATATCAATCTGCTGTACCTGGTGCCGGCGGTGTGCGTGACCGCATACGGAGCGGTGAAGGCGAACAACCTGATCTGTTTAAAGACCGGGAAACATTATCCTTTTTACATATTACTGATCGTGCTTTTATTTATCTCTGCAAACTTCGGACTTGAAGATATCACAGGATCCGGAAAAGACGAGACAGAGTTTGAGAAGGCAGAGATAATCGCAGAAGCCATCGAAGAGATAAGTGACGGCGAGAGGGTGTTAGTCTGGGGCCCGGAATTTGTCATGGAAAATGTGAGACTCTTTTCGAAAAACATTTATCCCATATACGGAAGGGATATGTTTGAGGAGAGTATGAAAGCCTACACCTACGATTCCTACGGCGAGGATGAGATTTTCCTCTGCGACGTAATGAGCGCCATGGAAGCAAAAAGCGCTGAAACGGTAGAATCTGAAGCAGACACAGAACATGCTTCAGACAATAAATCTCTGACATCAATAGAAACCATAGAAGAAGCCGTTGACATAGCTATGGCGAGAGGCACCCTTGCAATCCTGATACCTGCAGGTGCTGAAGAGGCGGCAGAGGTCATCGAAAAGCGCACCGGGGAAAGCGGCATGGAGATAGAGGGACATAAACTTTATTTTTTGGAGTAAAGATATGAATGACACATTGGTAAGCATCATAGTGCCTGTTTACAATGCAAAAAAATACATAAAGCAGACCATAGACTCCGTTGTGACAGGAAACTATAAGGATTTTGAACTCCTCCTTGTGGATGATAAGAGCGATGACGGAAGCGGTGAGTATCTGGATGAACTCAGGGAGAGCTACGGCGATCCCCGCATGAAGGTATTTCACCTTGAGGAAAATGCGGGAGCTGCAAGAGCCAGGAATTTTGCTCTGTCAAAGGCGGAGGGCAGGTACATCTCATACATCGATGCCGATGATATCTGGAAGCCTGAAAAGTTAGAAAAAGAGATTCTTTTTATGAGAGAAAAGGACGCGGCTTTCGTTTTTTCGGGATACGAATTTGCAGATGCAAACGGTGTGGGCACCGGAAAAGTGGTAAAAGTTCCGGAAAAGATCTCATACAGAGAAGCCCTCGGAAACACCACAATCTTTACCAGCACGGTTTTGTTTGATACGAAAAAGATTCCAAAAGAGAATCTGGAGATGCCCATCATAAAAAGCGAAGACACCGCCCTTTGGTGGAAGGTCCTTCGAAGCGGCATCACGGGATACGGGTTAAATGAAAATCTGGTGCTCTACAGAAGAGCAGGAAAGAGCCTTTCTTCCAACAAACTGGAGGCCTTAAGGAGAATCTGGAACCTCTACAGAAAGGCAGAGCATTTAAATGTATTAAAAAGTTCATTTTATTTTTCAAAGTGGGCAATAAATGCAGTAAAGCGAAGAGTGTGATATAATGGATAAGTTGCACGGTTTTGCGGAATGCGCGCACCGGCGGACAAACGTGGCAGCAAAAAGCAACTAAAAGCAAAACACATTCAGATAGATTGAAATATGGGAGATGTAATTTTGAAGGACAATAAAAACATTAAGAAACTCAGAAGGACAGAATCTTTTAAGAGACTGATAAACCTTGGACTTTCAGCCATATGCCTTGGCCTGGAAGTTGGAATGTTTGCATACATGTGGATATTCCATTTTCAAAACAGCGTAGTAGAAGGCCTTAGAAACTTCTGGTTCAAGGGTCACTTGTTGGAGATAGCGATCTACGGCGTGATGCTGTTTCTCTTATCCGTGATGTATGGCGGAATGAGACTTGGGTATCTCAAAAACGTGGAGATCATATTCTCACAGATATTTGCCACAATTCTGGCCAATATCTTCATCTACGGCGAGCTTTCGGTAATGGCATTCCAGCTCTTTATGCCGAAACTCTTTATCTACATGACAATTGTACAGATCATCATTGTCATTGTCTGGATAAGCATCGCAAATCTCATATACAAAAATGTATTCCCCCCGAGAAAACTGGCGGTGATACATAATGGCAGATCATCCATCAATCTGAATGAAAAATTCGAACTCAGAAAAGACAAATACAAGGTGGTGGAAAACATCCCCTACAGCATGGATACCGCAGAGATCTGTGAAAAGATCAGCCGCGACTACGAAAACGGCGTATACAATGCGGTGGTTCTGGGCGATATGCCTGTGGCAAAGAGAAATATTTTGTTCAAATACTGCTACGAAAAAATGATTAGAGTCTACCTCCTGCCAAAGATCTCAGACGTGATACTTACAGGCGCGGAGGAACTTCACGTATTTGACACACCACTCCTCTTAACCAGAGAGTACAAGCTCTCCATGGAGGAGAGATTTATAAAGAGAATGATAGACATTGTGTTCTCTCTGATCCTCTTGATTGTGGCTTCACCCTTTATGCTGTTAACGGCGCTTGCCATAAAGCTCTACGACAGAGGTCCCATCCTCTACAAGCAGGTCAGATGTACCGAGGGCAGACGTGAATTCATGATCCTCAAATTCAGGAGCATGAGAACCGATGCGGAAAAGGATGGAGTGGCGAGACTTGCTTCAAAGACCGATGACCGTATCACCCCGGTTGGCAAATTTATCAGAAAATGCAGGCTGGACGAACTGCCTCAGCTTATCAATATTTTAAAGGGCGACATGTCATTTATCGGACCCCGTCCGGAGCGCCCCGAGATCATAGCTCAGTACGTGGAAGTAATGCCCGAGTTTGTCTACAGGATGAACGTAAAGGCAGGCCTTGCGGGATTTGCCCAGGTTTATGGTAAATACAATACAACCCCCTATGACAAATTAAAACTCGACCTTACTTACATCGAGAACTATTCCGTCATGATGGATCTAAAGCTCATGCTCTTAACTTTAAAGATCCTCTTTTGGCCGGACAGCACCGAGGGAGTGGAAACCGAGCAGCTTACGGCTCTCCGCGAGGTAAACGAAGCCAGAAAGAAAGAGTACGGAGAGGACGACATCGAAGATTAATGCTTATAAGAGAACGGCAAACAATACTTTTTGATGAAGGAATATAAAATGGAAGACAGAATTGATATAAAAGAACTGCTCATTTTATTAAAAAATAAGCTCATCATTTTTTGTATAGCGATTTTACTCTGCGGCTTGGCTGGACTGATTTTGCGTTTTGCATATTGCAAAGTGGCGGGCCCCGGAAGTGAGTATGTGTTTACTCAGACGTTTCTTGTGGAGTACGGAACAGACCCTCAGGTAGGACAAAGCTACACCTATATTAATGCCGCCACGTGGGACAGGATCATGGACATGGACTCCTTCGTGGAGATGGTGATGGCAGAGATGACAGACGATTCTGTGACTGAAGCAGATGTCAGAGCTTCCCTTTCGGCTGACCTTGCAACGGACCTTAGAATTCCCAATATCGAAGTGAGAAACACGGACGAAAAAAAGGCTGAAGCGATCCTTGCGGCAGCGGGTAATGCCTTTGTAAAATACGGTGACCTTAGAAAAGAGATAGATTCTGTGGAAATTGCGGACACCACAGGCCCCGATATAGACAAAAACATAGACAGACTGCCCCAGGCTTTTATCCTTGGGCTTATAATTGGCATCATCATTTGCGCGGTATTTTTTGCATTTAAATATATCTTAAGTGATGGGATCTATACTTTGAAAAAAGCATCCGACAGGTTCGGAAAGCCTGCCATTGCTGCCTTTGACAAAAACGGTTCCATATCTGAGTTTGAAAAAAGCGCCCTTGAAGCTTTTGTGGGCGATAAAAAAACTTATGCCGTATTTTTGGACAGGGACTTGCCGGAGGCAGAAAAGGGTTCAGCAGATGACCTTTCAGAATTAAGCAACCTATCTGTAATAAGTATTTCAACAACCGAAATAACGAAATTTTTTAAAAACGGCACAGGACCTGCAGAAGCCTCAGTGATCTTTATGATTAAGAGCGGTGAAAGGTCCCTTGGTTTTATAAAAAATACCATGGATAATCTCGAGATCCTTGGAATAAAGACCGGGGCAGTGTGCCTGTACGATGCGGATCCCGCTTTTATCAGGGGTTACAGAGGAGGA
>JAGDCK010000119.1 GCA_017958585.1 Lachnospiraceae bacterium | reverse complement strand
GGCTCAGGGTTTTAAAAAAGAACGGCCTTATGATGGTCTTTGATGCCAACTGGTATGCGTATCTTAAGGATGATACCAAGATGGAAGAGTACTTAAAAGACAGAGCGGCAGTAAAAGAAAAGGGACTGGATGATTACAACATCGGAGAAAACTTTGATGTCATGGAAGATATCGCGCAGACTTTGCCTCTGACAGGTGTAGTAAGACCTGCCTGGGACAAAGAGTTTTTCGAGCGTATGAAGGTCAGAGAAGTGATCTGCTCAGAGAATATCGGAGAAGAGGTTTATTCGGAAAAAGAGAAGGTGAACTACGCCTCCACTCCAATGTTTATGGTAAAGGTGAAAAAGTAAATGGGTGAGATAAAATACATTCCTTTTGAAGAGGAATCTTTAGATATAAAAGACAGGGTTGAGGAATACTGGACAGAGAGAGCCGAGAGCTTTTTTGCCCAGAAGCAGCATGAACTTGAGAGTGACAAGGCACAGAAGTGGCTTGGGGAAATACTTTCAAAGATCAAAGAGTCTTTTCCCGGGAAAAGACCTGCTGAAATAAAAGTTCTGGATGTGGGCTGCGGAGCCGGATTTTTTACCGTGTTGCTCGCAAAGGAAGGCTTTGATGTAACGGGAATTGATCTCACGGCAGAGATGATCGAAAAGGCCGGAAAGCTCATTGAATTAAACGGTCTGGATCCGGAGAAAGCAAAGGTTTTAGTGATGGATGCCGAGAAACTCTCATTTGCCGATGAGACCTTCGACATTGTTGTTTCAAGGAATCTGACATGGACTCTGCCACATCCGATAGAGGCATATCAGGAGTGGGCAAGGGTTCTGAAAAAGGGCGGAATTCTGCTTAATTTTGATGCGGAGTACGCAAAGGGCGATCATAACCTGAATAATCAGGACAATCTCGCCCACAAGGATGTGAGCAAGAAGCTGAAGGCCGAATGCCATGAGATTTATCACATGCTCACCATCAGTGCACTTGACAGGCCTCAGTGGGATGAAAAGATACTCAGGACGGTGGGATTTAGTGATGTGGAGACAGACACTGAATTCTACAGCAGGATATTTGACAAAAAAGATGAGTTCTACATCCCCGACAAAATGTTTATGATAGCAGCAAACAGATAATAAGGCGGTGTAGCTTAGTCTGTTAATGACTTCAAAAAAATCAATAAATACTCCACTAAAAGGGGTATTTGTTGATTTTTTTTACATATAGAATAGTCTACAAATCTATTGACCGGAGGGATTATTATGTCTGTACATGTTATTGATGAAGCTAACCGTTGTCTGCAGTGTCCAAACCCAAGGTGCAGGGAGAATGGCTGTCCTATTCACACCAATATTCCTGAGATGATAAGGCTTTTTAAAGAAAACCGCATGATGGAAGCAGCGCAGATGCTTTTTGAGAACAACCCTCTCTCAATGGTGTGCTCACTGGTATGTAACCATGAGAACCAGTGCGAGGGTAACTGTGTCAGGGGAATCAAGGGTGAACCTGTTCACATATCATCCATAGAGAATTATATTTCCGACTCATGCTTTGAGAGGCTTGAGCTTAAACCGGCTCCCGCAAACGGAATGAAGGCGGCGGTTATAGGGGCAGGACCGGCAGGTATCACGATCGCCATAATATTGGCTCTTAAGGGATATTCAATAACCATTTTTGAAACTCACGACAAGATAGGCGGAATACTGCGCTATGGCATTCCTGAGTTCAGACTTCCAAAGTCAATATTGGACAGATATTACAAAAAGATGCGTGAGCTTGGCATAAAGTTCAGACCTAATTTTTCTATTGGCGGATCCACCGGAGTACAGGATCTTTTAAATGACGGCTATAAGAGTGTATTTATCGGCACAGGTGCCTGGAAACCCAGAAAGCTCGGGATTCCCGGTGAGACCTTCGGAAATGTCTTTTACGCCATCAATTACCTGAATAATCCTGATGTGTATGAGCTGGGCGATAAGGTTGCCATAATAGGTGCCGGAAATGCTGCAATGGATGTGGCAAGGACAGCCATAAGGCACGGCGCAAAAGAGGTTGTGGTCTATGTAAGAGGTGATGAAGTCAGCGCATCCAAGGCTGAGTTTGAGTACGCAAAGGTGGACGGAGTAAGGTTCGAATACAGAAAGGCCATTGTACGCATAGAGGACGAAGGTGCTGTTTTCTGTGATATGATCCCCGATGAGGAGGAGATTGCCAGGATGCAGGAAAGAGGCGAAGAAGTAAAGAGAACACCTTTCAGGATCCTTCCAGAAACTGAGCATCTTATTGCGGCTGACAGCATCATGATAGCCATATCTCAGGTTCCGCAGGACCGTATTGTCACTCATGAAAAAGAGCTAAAGCTAAACGATAAAGGAAATCTTGCGACCAACGATAAGGGAGAAACTTCGCTACCCGGTGTTTTTGCTTCGGGCGATGTGGTGACAGGAGCCAAGACAGTTGTAGCTGCAGTAGCAGTATCCAAGCAGATAGCGGAGGATATGGATAAATACATGAAGGAAAATGTATAAGTTTATATACTTTAGCACTGTGACACGATAGAGCTTGATTTTGAAGGAATCTGTCCGTATAATTGACACGGAAACTGGTAATTTTATTGGTAGTTAAAAAGTGGAGCAGATATGAGTTGGGAAGAGTACGTTAGAAAGGTTGTGCCATACACACCCGGCGAACAGCCTAAGATAAAGAACATAATAAAGCTAAATACGAATGAAAATCCATATCCGCCATCACCTCTGGTAGATACGGCCTATGAGGAGACTGAGCTTTCGGACTTCAGGAAATATCCTGATCCTACCTGCTCGGTACTGGTGGATTCCATCGCATCTTTTTATGATGTAAAAAAAGAGAATGTCTTTGTGGGAGTGGGCTCTGACGATGTACTGTCCATGGCCTTCCTCACATTCTTTAATTCGGACAAGCCGATTCTTTTCCCGGATATAACATATTCGTTTTATGACGTGTGGGCAGATCTGTACAGGATTCCTTACAAACAGATGGCCCTTAAGGATGATTTTACGATCGATTCTGCGGATTACTACGGAGAGAACGGAGGAGTGGTGATCGCCAATCCAAACGCGCCCACAGGAGTTAAGCTCCCGCTTGATGCCATAGAGGATATCATCAGCCATAACAGGGACGTGGTTGTCATCGTTGATGAGGCTTACGTTGATTTTGGCGCAGAGAGTGCACTTCCACTTATAGATAAGTAT
>JAGDCK010000118.1 GCA_017958585.1 Lachnospiraceae bacterium | reverse complement strand
GCGCCCAAGGTCATCATCATTCTGAAAGAAAGGGATTTTATCCTCTCATTGAAAACTTTCTTGTCTAACTTCATCGTAAACCCTTTATCTTCCTATAAAATAAGTCCCAAAGCATATTTTAACACTTTGGGACTTAAATTTATACTTTTTCTTGATCTTAAATGATGTTTTTGGTAGTAAGCAGTGAAGGATTAAAGGCCCAGGAATTTTTCAAAGATATCGGCTACCTTTTTTGCATCCGCAGGCTCGGGCATCTCACAGAATATTCTGAGTAAAGGCTCTGTTCCTGAGAATCTTGCGCTTACCCAGCCACCGTTTGCAAAATAAACCTTGCATCCGTCCATATATGAAATGTGATCCACATCGAAGGGAAGCTCGGGAACTGCCTTGTCCTCCATGAGAGTCTTGTTCATCTCGACCTTCTTCTGTGCGGTGAAATGATAATCTCTCTCCTCCATATAGATTGATCCGCACTCAGCCTCGATGTCCTTGTAGATCTCGGAAATCTTTTTACCTGTAACCGCTACCATCTCAACAAGTAAAGCTGCGGCATATACACCGTCCTTACCGTTAATATGGCCCTTTACGGTAAGTCCACCTGTAGACTCACCGCCGATGATGGCGTCGGTCTCTGTCATCTTTGCTGATACCCACTTAAATCCAACGGGTACCTCGTAGCATTTTTCTCCGAATTTGTCTGCCACCTTGTCAAGCATGTGTGTGGTGGTAAGGTTTCTTACAACGGGACCGTGCCAGCCTTTAAACTTCACCAGATAGTAATAGAGAAGCACCAGGATGTCATTGGGATGAAGGAATCTGCCGGTGTCATCGATAACTCCGATTCTGTCCGCATCACCGTCAGTTGCAAGTCCTATATCGCATCCGTTGTCCAGCACACAGTTTTGAAGAGCACGGAGTGTTGTGGCATTGGGAGCGGGAAGTTTTCCTCCAAAGAGGGTGTCGTGTCTGTCATGAATGGTATAAACATCACATCTTGTGGTAAGAAGGATGGTCTTTAAGGAAGTCTCACTTACACCGTACATGGGGTCGATGGCAACTCTGAGGTTTGCCTTCTTAATAGCCTCTGCGTCAACCTTTGTGAGGATGGCATCAAGATAATCGTTCAGAGGATAAATCTCCTCGATAAGTCCCTTTTCCTTTGCCTCGTCATAGGAAAGTTCCTTTACTTCATCTTCCTTAACCTGTGATATATATTTCTCAAGATCGGCTGTCTGATGCTCATCCGCATCTCTTCCGCCCTTTGTGAATACCTTGATTCCGTTGTACAGCGCAGGGTTGTGGCTGGCTGTTATCATCATACCGTAATCAAAATCATGGACCATTGTATAATACATGATAAGGGGTGTGGGAGCTGATTTATTTACCAGAAACGCCTTTATTCCTTCATAGGCAAGAGTTTCTGCCGCCCATTGCATTGCTTCCTTTGACAAGAATCTCTTATCATATCCGATGACAACCTGTTTTTTTACGTTTTCGGCATTCATTTTGTCAGCCAGAGCCTTTGCCAGGATCTGAATATTTGCCTTTGTGAATTCGTCTCCGATCACGGCTCTCCAGCCGCCTGTACCAAACTTGATCATAACATTTCTCCTTTTCTTCCTCTAAAGCTTATCCCATGATGACCTTTACATTATGTGAGGTACCCTCTTTAAACACGGGCACATGATCTGCACTTTCTCCGTCCACCAGGATGGAGCTTACACCCTTCATCACGCCGTTTGGATTCTCCACCGTGATGTCGTATTTTGCGCCTCTCCACTCTCTGTGAACGCTGAAGGTCTTCCAGTCAGCGGGAACGCAGGGATCGATCACCAGTTTGTCAAAGTCGGGGCGGATTCCCAACATGTAACGGGTTGCTGAAAAATATGACCATCCGCCGGAGCCTGTCATGAAAGGATGTCTTGCCCTTCCGTGAGCGGTGTGATCCTTACCCATGATAAACTGACAGTATGAATAAGGCTCAGCCTCTCTGATCTCGATCATGTCATTCTGATAATAGGGGCAAAGCGCATCATAGAATTTCATCGCTCTGTCGCCACGGCCGAGCTTACACTCCGCTGCCCATGCCCAGGGATTAGGATGTGAAAAGATGGATCCGTTTTCCTTTAAGCCCGGATAAACTCTTGTGACAAATCCGATGTCATCATCGGGTTTTGTATATGAGGGTGCATTCAGCATGATTCCGTAAGGAGTGTAGAGATATTTGTCCACACTGTCCATGGCCTTGATACCCTTATCATAAGGAGCGGCACCGGAGAGAACTGCCCATGAGTTGGACTCAAGGTGAACCTTACCCTCCTCGTCGTTCTGTGTACCGATCTTTTTACCGTTTTTGGTGATACCTCTGATGTACCACTCGCCGTCCCAGAGTTCCTTGTCGCAAACTTCCTTTACATGGTCTCTGATTGCGGTATATTTTGTGACATCAAGCTCTCTTCCGAGATATTTTGCAAGCTCGATGAAATTGTCCAAAGCCCAATAGTGAAGGAAAGAAACCAGCGCGCTCTCTCCTCCTCCGAGGTTTAAGCAGTCGTTCCAGTCGGCTCTGAGTCCCTTACAGATACCTGTTGCACCCACCATCTCGGTCGAAAAGTCAAGGATTGTCTTCATATGCTCATAGACCGTATCCTCGCCCTTGTCCGCATAGGTCACGGGCATGTCCGCAAATTTGAAATCTCCTGTCTCCTTGATGTACTCAATGATTGATGGCACAAGCCAAAGTGCATCATCTGAGCAGGCATCCTTTAAGCCGTGGATCATGGAATCCTTGTCAGGCTCCGGGATTACAGTGGGAGACTTAAAAGGCTTAACGGATTCATCGGGTTCAAACCACTCGGGCTGGAACAGATGAAGTCCGTAACCGTGACTGGTAAGACCCTTTAAGAGCTGCACGATCCTTAATCTGCACTTTTCGGGATTTGAATGAGGCACTGTCATGGAATCCTGCGCCGTGTCTCTGTATCCCAGACCCACTCTTCCGCCGACTTCGATAAATGATGCAAATCTTGAGAACATTACATTTATCTCACTCTGATAAAGAGTCCAGGTGTTAATAAGTGTGTTCATTCCCTCGTTGGGAGTACTTATCTGCAATTTGTCAAACTTATCCTGCCAGAATTTTTTTAATGTCTCGTAAGCAGCATCCACATTGGCAAGATCGGAATATTTTTTCTTTGCGATCCTTCCCTTTTCCCTGTTTCCCTCTCCCAGCATAAAGATAAATCTCTTTTCCTCACCGGGATTTAAGGTAAATTTCTTCATAAGTGAAGTACAGTGATTGTTTCCAAGCTCGTGGGAAGATGAGCACTCGCCCTTTTCAACCGCGATGGGGTTGTCCTCCGTTCTGTAGGCACCGATGAATTTATCTCTCAGACAGTCATATCCGTCGGGATCAAAATTGGATGCAAAATACTGGAATCCGAACTGCTCATAGAAGAGATCCTCCTCGATGATGCCGTCCTCATAGGATGAACCCGCACAATACATACTCATCTGGAAGTTCTGATTGTCTATCATGATATGATGGAATGAAAGCTCGGCATAGGAAAAGATGCTTAAATCCCTTACTCTGTCCGTGGTATTGTTTACTTTAACATCCCACAGTTCCACATTGTCGCCGATGGGCACGGACATTTTCTGGCTAGCCTTTAAGCCGTCATACTCACACTCATATACGGTGTAGCTCATACCGTGACGGCAGGTGTATTTTGCCTCATCCAGGCTTTTTCCCACCGGCTGCCATGACACTGAAAAATAATCCTTGTTCTCGTTATCTCTTATATAAACATAGTGACCGGGTCTGTCCATGGGAATGGAATTTCCGCGAAATCTTGTGACTCTGTGATATTCGGGAGTCTTATAAAACATATAACCTCCCGCTGTATGATTGATTACCACACAGGTATCTTCCACTCCAAGATAGTTGGTCCAGGAAACCGGGAGATCTACCCGGTCTATGACATACTCCCGCTTTTCATTGTCAAAATGTCCGTACTGCATCGATATCGCCT
>JAGDCK010000117.1 GCA_017958585.1 Lachnospiraceae bacterium | reverse complement strand
TTCTGTAGGGCAAAAGCCTGATATCCACCGCATAGGCGTTTCGTAAAAACATGGCAAAATACAGTAAAAACACAAGGGCGCAGCCTGCTGTGATGATGGTTCTTAATTTACCCTTTTCCATTCCCTGTATTAGATTTGGGATCAGCATCACCTGGGAGATTATAAAATAGTATCCGACCCTGGTATTTTCGGGGATGAATGTACCCAGGGTAAATACCAGAAGTCCTCCCACATTCAGGAAAAAATAAAACCTGTTTGCCCTGTCATTCAGGATATCCCCCTTATAAAAAATAAGAGTAACTATCCACAAAATGATAACTCCCACGCATTTTGCCACATTTGCAAGGGAGATGTTTCTGACGTCAAATACCGAGCCTTCATAGTAGGGGTAGAATATGAATATCACCTTTCTCCACACAGGCTCTAAAGCCACGAAAAGAACCGCCCCAACAATCAATATCAGGGTATAAGCCTTCTTCCATTTTCTGTCAGCCAGAAAGCCCGCAAACAGATACACCGGGATCACCAGCAGCACCGTCTTGTGAAAAAGGCTTGCCAGAATGATGCAGACGATGAAGCTGATATACCTTTTTTCAATGACATATTTCATGGAAAAGAGGGCGATAGCCAGGCACATGTAGTATCTGACCGTATTTAAGCTTGAAAAATAATACCCACAGGTCATTAAGAGGAAGATGCTTCCCGCAAAAAACCTGCTCTGATCATACATGGCCTTTACGAAAAAGGCGCAGGTCACAATCGAAAAAAATGCAAAGACCGGCAGGTAATTGTCATATCCAAAGAGGTATTGGATTGCTTTTACCACCGCATTAAATCCCATCTCGTAGGAGACGTGTCTGTCCTGCATGATGAGATTAAACTGGAATCTGTATACCCAGTAGTCGTTTCCAACGGCTATCCTGCATGCTGACACCAGTGTCAATAATATGAAAATGACAAAGGCCATCACCGCATTAAAAGCCTGCTGCCTCTCAAATCGCTCAAAATACAAAAAGGAGTTTCTATGCCCATTAAATGCATATTCACTGTTTTTTATAAAAAACCCAAGGGCCACCACAATGGCTGTGAGGGATAAATATACGGCCATGACTCCTCCTTTTTTGCTTTGATAAATTCTTTCTAACCTTTGTAGATTAACTTCTTAACTCCCTGGTATAGCCCCGAAAATGCTTTGCTCTCCGCCATCTTTGTCCTAAGGGGCGCCAGTGTAAACAATAGTATCGCCTTGTATTTTCTGATCTCACTTTCAGACATGTACATGCCCGTTATCTCTTTGTGCTCTTCCTTTGACCTTTTGATGTTTTCCGGGGTCTCGGAAAAACCGCCTCCCTGGTAGGAAGCGATCACAGTGCCCGTGTATATGGTGCGGGCTTTTTTTTCATAAAAACAGTACAGAAAATGCTCGTAGTCAGCTCTTACTCTGTACTTTGGATTGTAGGCTCTTAAGGCAAACAGATCCCTTGAATAAAAACAGGTCTGGTGGCAGGGAACATTTCTGTAGACGCCAAAACCGTCAAGCTTCGGGTTTGATGTGACTCTTATGTTTCTTAGGAGTTCGTAAATGTCTCCGTAGTAGATGACATTTTCTTTTTTTCCATAATTTTTAATGGCATTTGCCACGTTAAGGAGGGCGTCACTGTCATAAAAAAGATCACCGCAGTTTAGGAAATACAAAAAATCCCCGGTGGCAAATTCCACAGCCTGGTTCATGGCATTGTATATGCTTTTGTCAGGCTTTTCAAAGATGCGGAGCCTGTCCCCCAGCGGATTTTCGTTAATAAGTTTCTCCACGGAGCCGTCCTTTGACAGGCCGTCCTTTACGATCACTTCAAAATTTCCATAGCTTTGGCCTGCTATGCTGTCTATGGTTTCCTTTAAAAGATTTCCGGGATTTAAGCACACCACGATGATGCTGAATTTGATGTCGTCAATCTTTTCCATGGGCCTCTCTCATTCCCTCCTTCATGATCTTTAAGGCGTCCGTCCACTTGATGTCCAGACAGATGGTCTTTCTCTTTGTAAAGCAGAATCTGAATGCCCAGAGGAATGCTGTCTTTTTGTAGAGAAAGCTGTACAAAACCCCTCTGTCGAAAAAGAATTTTTCGTTATAGCCCTTAAACCAGGTGGACTCTCTCTCCGTCTCTCTGCCAAGATTTACGGGAACTTTTTTGCATTTAAGGCCTGCCTCTATGCACTGTCTGATAAAGAGGGAATCCTCGCCGTTTGAATATTTTGCACCGCCTCCAAAGAGAAGTGAAAAGGTGACTCCGGCTTTTCTCACGGCTTCTAACCTTACCGCCGTGCTGTAGGCAGAATACCTGCCGCAGTTAAATCTGTTTACATTTCCGGGAACGTCTATGTGATAGGTTTCTCGGCCTTTACTCTGCTCCACATTAAACATGATCATGTCTGCATCAGGATTATCATCAAAGGCTTTTAATACCTTTTCCTCCAGGTCACTCTCGTATACAATGTCCTCGTCCGCAAACAGGACAATGTCCGCATCAGCCCTCATAAGGGCGTTATTTCTCGAAAGCCCCACGCCCTTTTCATTGAAGCTGTAGGCTCTTATGGTTTTATTATTATGTTCAAATTCCTCATAGGAAAAGTGATCCGTCTGGTTTATGATAATGGCTTTGGATGTGATATTCATATCCACCGCCAGCTTTCTTACATCCTTTTCAACAGAGGAAACCAGAAGTTCAAATGTCATTTTCTTCCTCCTCTGTAACCCCTGATAAAAGCGGGATCCGCATCGTACAGGCACACTGCCCCGGTCTTTATTCCAAAAGTATCCAGGGTATCCATGGTATTTTTTATAAAACCATGTGACCTTTCACCGCTCTTAATCATAAAGATAACTGAGGCTTCTGCAGGTTCTGTGCCGTTTTTAAAAAGTTTCGTTATTTCG
>JAGDCK010000002.1 GCA_017958585.1 Lachnospiraceae bacterium | reverse complement strand
CTTCTTATAATTCATGCTGATCTTTACTCTGATCTCGTCAATCTGACGTTTATTGACTGTGGGGAAATACCTTCCCAGCGCAGCGTAGCCGCAGTGAGGACATGCAATTACATCGTATTTATTCTGATCCAGTTCGTCGTAATCGGGGCGAAGATCTATATCCACATTTTTCATTCGAACTTTACCGGTTCGTACTGTTTTTGCTTCAAACTCATCCTCGCAAACAGGGCATTTGATCTTTTTATCAAAAAGATAGTCTTCCTCATTCACAAGAGACAACTTCTTTTGTGGCACATCCTGCTTTGCTGTCGCCTCTTTTTTCTTAGGATCTTCAAAAAGATTTCCTCCACCAATGTTTCCAAGTCCAAGTTTCTCAAGTCCAGAAAAAATACCAGCCATAAGCCACACCTCACTTCATTTTTTTGGTAATACAAAAGAACTTTTGAGTGAAACAATTCTGTTGAATACCGGAGCTCCGGGTTTTGAATCCTTGCTGTCCACGCAGAAAAATCCGTTTCTGACAAACTGGAATTTATCGTAAGGATTCGCTTTGGCAAGTTCCGGCTCCAGCTTTGCATTCTTTATAACCGTGATGGAATGGGGATTAAGATTCAGTGACCCATCCTCATTATAAACACCCTTTTCCTCATCGATTATGTTTTCGTACAGGCGAACCTCACAGGTAACAGCCTCTTTTGCTGCCACCCAGTGAATTGTTCCCTTGACCTTTCTGCCATCCTTGCTGTCACCGCCCTTTGTCTCGGGGTCATAGGTACAATGTATTTCTGTGACAAGGCCGTTTTCATCCTTTGTAAAGCCTGTACAGGTCACAAAGTAAGCGTTCATCAGCCTTACTTCATTTCCAGGGAAAAGACGGAAGTACTTCTTTGGAGGGTCTTCCATAAAGTCCTCACGCTCGATGTAAAGCTCTTTTCCAAAAGGAATCTTCCTGACACCAAGCTGAGGGTCTTCCTTGTTGTTCTCTACTTCAAGAAGCTCTGTCTGCTCATCCGGATAGTTGTCAATTATAAGCTTCACCGGGTCAAGTATTGCAAACATTCTCTTTGCCTTGAGCTTTAAATCCTCTCTGATGCAATACTCCAGCATCGCATATTCAGCAGTAGAATTGGCTTTGCTTATTCCGCACATATCCACGAACATCTTGATCGATTCGGGAGTAAAGCCTCTTCTGCGAAGCGAAGCTATCGTGACGAGCCTTGGATCATCCCAGCCGTCCACTATGCCGTCCTCTACAAGGCGTTTGATATATCTTTTACCTGTAACGACATTGTTGAGGTAGAGCTTGGCGAACTCTATCTGACGGGGAGGATTCTTGTATTCACACTCCTCTTTTACCCAATCGTACAAAGGCCTGTGATCCTCAAACTCCAGCGTGCAAAGAGAATGTGTGATGCCCTCTATGGCATCCTCTATGGGATGCGCGAAATCATACATAGGATAGATGCACCATTTATCGCCTGTTCTGGCATGTGTCATATGGGCAACCCTGTATATGATGGGATCTCTCATATTTATATTAGGAGAAGACATGTCGATCTTAGCGCGAAGTGTCACGCTGCCATCCTCAAATTTTCCGTTTTTCATGTCTTCAAAAAGCTTTAAGTTTTCCTCAATACTCCTGTTTCTGCTTGGATCCTCTTTTCCAGGTTCTGTAAGGGTTCCTCTGTACTCCCTAATCTCATCAGCTGATAGTTCGGAAACATAGGCTTTTCCCTTTTTAATCAGCTTAACAGCATCCTCATACATCTCGTCAAAATAGTCCGATGCATGGAAAAGACGGTCCTCATAGTCGGCTCCCAGCCACTTCACATCTTCGATGATCGAATCCATGAATTCCTGTTTTTCCTTGGTAGGATTGGTGTCATCGAATCTCATGTTAAATTTTCCGCCATACTCTTTAGCCATCCCATAGTTGAGAAGGATACTCTTTGCATGGCCGATATGCAAAAAGCCGTTAGGCTCCGGAGGAAAACGGGTATGTACGTGATCGTAAACGCCTTCTGCCAGGTCCTTATCTATTGCCTGCTCGATGAAATGTCTTGAAGGAGCATTTCCCCCTTCTCCCTTTTCATTTTGAGAATTCAAAATTTCATCTGCCATTATCTGAAAACCATCTTTCTGATCATTTTAATTATGTTCTTTAATTTGTAACAATAGTATACCACATACCAAACATATATAAAAAACGATACTCTGCCTTTACTTGTCGAAAGCATTGTTGTAGACGTACTTTTCCTCAAAAGCAGCTCTGCGGAGGGGCTTGTCGTAATAGTAGCCCTGAACGAATTTTACTTCCATGCCTTCAAGCGCAGTCAGCTGCTCTTTTGTCTCGATACCCTCAACACAGATATCCGCTCCGATTGTTTTTCCCAGCTGAACCATGGTCCTTACGAAGGCCTGAGAATAGTCACTGGTCTCAATGTCACTGACAAAATCCTTATCGATCTTGATGATATCAAAAGGAAGCGCTCTGATACTGCTTATAGCCGTATATCCCGTGCCAAAGTCATCAAGAGCAAGCCTTACGCCGAGGGCCTTGATATCCAAAAGAGTCTGCTTGGTTCTTGCCAGGTCATTGATGGCAAGTCTTTCCGTGAGCTCCAAGATCAGCCACTCAGGCCTTATATGATTTTCTTCAATGTTCTGCTTTACCACATCCACGATATAATTCTGCATGATCTGAACAACAGAGAAGTTAACACTCACGCAGAACTCACCGAT
>JAGDCK010000116.1 GCA_017958585.1 Lachnospiraceae bacterium | reverse complement strand
TGAGAATTATTACAAATGACAGTAAGATGTTCGAGATTATGTCGGGCATCAGTCCCTGATAGTGCAGGCTTTCTGATCGGGTGATTATGCCGGATGCATAGCTGCCAAGACTAACTTCACTGTTGAGGATCGATGCAAATTTGCTATCTGTATAGTCGGATTCATCGGCCTGTGTTATATAGACTGTTTTAAACAGGTCATCCATAGCCTCCGGGTCGGTGGCCGCGGCTTTTTCTCTTGATGCATAGAGTTTTTTAAAGTCCTGTTCGCTTAAGAATATTGCTTTAAATCCCATAAATGAGCTGCCACAGGCAGGTTCTTCTACAAGTCCGGCTATTTTGTATGTGTATGTGTCCTCATTAAATATGATGTTGATTGCGTCTCCGACGTTTGCTCCTTCATTTTCCGCCATGGCTCTGGGGAGGAATATCTCTCCTTCTTTAAGCTCTGGTATCTGTTCAAGGTAGCCGGTGTTTTCTGCATTCCACATCCTGTCGATCCTATAGTCGATCTGCATTATGCGGATGTCGAAGGTACCTTTTTTATCGTTATCGTATGTGTATTTCCAAGGTGCCAGTGCGTCCCTTGTTTCAACTTTTTTTACCAGCGGATGTGCCGCTACTTCATCGAGCATTTCGTCCGTGAGGTATTTTTTGCTGATATTTAATGATATGTTGCTGTCATATACGCGGTCGTATGCGTTTTCTATTGAACGTGGCACGTTTTCTTTTATGCTGACTATGGTGGTTATCGACAGTGCTATAATCAGCATCAGCATGATGATGCTTTTGAACGAACCTTTTTTGTGACGTATGTTTTTTCTAATTAATAATATTATGTCCATAGGTTGCCTCCTTTTCCCAGTGCATGGAAGCTAGCCATGAATTTACTTGTGTTTCACGGTTTTTCTCAGTTTCTGGAGTGTATGGAGGTAAGGTAAGTTCTCCAATTATTTTCCCATCCTCAAGATAGAGCAGTCTGGACGCTCTTAAAGCAGCTCTTAGGTCATGTGTTACCATGAGTATGCTCTGTCCTTCTTGGTTACATAGCGTAAACAGGTCAAGCACCTCTGTAGTGTTGCGACGGTTCAATGCTCCTGTCGGTTCATCTGCGAATACGATAGCTGGAGAGTTGATAAGTGCCCTGGCTATAGCGCATCTCTGCTGTTCTCCACCCGAGCATTGTGAGGGGAGCTGGGTTTTTATGCTCAGTATGCCCATTTTTTCAAGGAGTTTGTCAGCTGTTTCGTTTACTTCTGCTGACGAGCGGTCTTTGTTCAGATATCCCGGTACCGCTACGTTTTCAAACAGTGTCAGATTGCTGACGAGATTTATCTGCTGAAATACGAATCCTAATCTGGTATGACGGAGCTTTGCCAGTTCACGCTCGTTCATCTCTGTGATATTTTTGTCTTCAATCTCCACTCTACCTGATGTAGCCTGGTCCATTCCGCTCAATGCATAGAGCAGGGTTGATTTTCCAGATCCCGATGAACCCATGATGATTGTAAAATCGCCCTCATATATTTCCAGATCAACGTTTTGTATGATATGAACCTGTCCTCCGTTGTGGGCGAAGCTTTTGCATAAATCTTTTGCTGCTATGATAGCTTTTTTCATGATTAATCTCCTTTTCAATCACAGGGACTGTTCCCTGATTGATTTCTCAATTGTCAAAGAAATTATACATTGTCAGTTATTAAGAAGTAATTAAGAGATTAATTTTTTTTCAACGGAATCGTTACTGTCACTTTCAACCCAGGGTAGGAGTTTTGAAGTTCTAGGGAGCCACCTGTCTGCTCGGTAATGTATTTTACGATGTAAAGTCCGAGGCCAGAGCCATTTTCATTGCCACAATTTTTGCCACGATAAAATTTGTCGGTGATAAACGGCATGTCTTCGTCCGGGATGCCGCTGCCTTTGTCGGCGAAGGTGATTTGGACGTTACCGTCTTTTTGTGCCATTGAGATATTTATATCTGTCTTACCGTATTTGCGGGAGTTATTGATGAGGTTTTCTACGAGCTGTGTCATTCTCTTTTTGTCGGCTGTGACTACGGGTGAGAAGTCAGG
>JAGDCK010000115.1 GCA_017958585.1 Lachnospiraceae bacterium | reverse complement strand
TTATACAGTAATTTATGCGGATTGTCACCTTGAACACCCAAAAAACTTGTGTTACTATTAGGGGGTAGTTTACAGTCCATGAAAAGAGGTAGGAGTAAAATGGGAAAAGACAAAAAGAAAAACGGCTTTATTTCGGAATTTAAGACATTTATCACAAGAGGAAACGTGATCGACATGGCTGTCGGTGTTATCGTGGGCGGTGCTTTCACAGCAATCGTTACAAGTTTAAATACCGATATCCTCACTCCGCTTTTGGGAATATTCGGGGGAACGGATTTCTCAAATCTCTATGTCACACTGGGAAGCGGAGAGAACGCACCTCAGCTTATGTATGGTAATTTCATCACCGCCATCATCAACTTCCTCATCACCGCACTTGTGATCTTCCTTATCGTAAAGGGTATCAACAAGTTAAACAACGGCATCGGCAAACTCAAGAAAAAAGAGGAAGAGGAAGCTGCACCTACTACAAAGATCTGCCCTTATTGCAAGAGTGAGGTTCACATCGAGGCTGTTAAGTGCCCTCATTGTACATCTTCACTTGAATAATTCTTATTTGGACTTATTGATGAAATCTATAATAAAAAAGACAATTCTTGCGGCCGGACTGGGAGTGTTTATCCTGACGGCCGCAGGTTGCGGAAAAACAACGGAAAAAATCGACAGGGGCATGGAACTCATCTCTTCCCTCAATTATTCCGAGGCTTTAGAGCTTTTCGAGGAGGCGCTCCTTGAGGGCGAGGAGAAAACTCTCGCTTACAGGGGTGAGGGCATAGCATACATGGGTCTTACCCGCTACGATGAAGCGGTCACGGCTTTTGAGAATGCTCTTCATGAAAATACAGGCAGTGTCAGGGATGTGGATTTTGACACAAACTATTATCTTGCTGCCGCCTTTGTGAAGCTTGGAAAATACGAAGAGGCAAAGAGCGTCTATGATGCCATTCTGGCCATTCGCCCGAAGGAGGAGAACGCTCTCTTACTGAGGGGCATAAACAGCCTGGAACTGTCAGACATAGCAGGAGCAAAGGCCGACTTTGACGAAGTCATGGCCATGGACCCCGAAAATTACAATATGGTGGTGGATGTCTTTAACAGCCTGAAAACACACGGTTATGAGACCGAGGGCAAGGAGTACGTCCTCTATGCCATCACAAATCACAAGGAGACCATGGGGGATTTTAATCTGGGAAGATTCTATTATCTTTTGGAAGATTATGAGAACGCCGCCATGTGCCTTGAACAGACCAGAAATGCAAATCTCTGGGAGGGTTATCTGTATCTTGGAAAAAGCTACGAGGCCACGGGAGATTTAAACTATGCGGCAAGCGTTTACAATTCATATCTGGCAAAGGATTCCTCCAATGCCGTGATATACAATCAGCTTGGTCTGTGCGAGATGAAAAGAGAAAATTATGAGGCTGCACTTACAGCCTTTGAAAAGGGAAAGAACCTGGAAGCTTCCGATGTGACCCAGGAACTTGCCTTTAATACCATAGTTGCCTACGAGTATCTTGGTGAATACAAAAAAGCCTCCGTTCTTCTGGATACGTATTTAAAGACCTATCCGGATGATGTGAAAGCCATCAGGGAACAGAAGTTTCTGAACACCAGATAGACAGCGACAGATTATTTTTTGAAAGGATAAAGATCAGATGATTGATAAACTCATTGGAAAGATTGAAAACACAGGAGCGCCCATCGTGGTTGGCTTAGATCCCATGATGAAATACATTCCGGCCCATATAAAAAAGGCAGCCTTTGATCAGTTTGGCGAGACCTTGGAGGGTGCGGCTGAAGCCATCTGGCAGTACAATAAGGGGATCGTTGATGCGGTATGCGACCTCATCCCTGCCGTAAAGCCCCAGATAGCCATGTATGAACAGTTTGGCATCCCCGGTCTTGTGGCATTTAAAAAGACGGTTGACTATTGCCATGAAAAAGGACTTGTGGTCATAGCAGATGTAAAGAGAGGCGATATCGGTTCCACATCGGAGGCATATGCCGTTGCACACCTTGGAAAGGTAAGTGTCGGAGAAAAGTCATATGCACCTTTCGATGAAGATTTTGCCACCGTAAATCCTTATCTTGGATCCGACGGTATAAAGCCCTTTATCAATGTCTGCAATGAATGCGACAAAGGAATATTTGTGCTGGTAAAGACATCAAATCCTTCAAGCGGAGAATTCCAGGATGTGATGGCAGGCGGAAAGCACATGTTTGAGACAGTCGGAGAGATGGTAAGAGACTGGGGTGAGGAATCCATGGGCACTGCATACAGCAATGTGGGTGCGGTGGTAGGTGCCACATATCCCGAGCAGGGAAAGATCCTCAGACAGATAATGCCAAAGACATTTATCCTGGTGCCCGGATACGGTGCCCAGGGAGGAAAGGGTGCAGATCTGGTTCACTTCTTCAACAAGGACGGACTGGGAGCCATCATCAATTCCTCAAGAGGCATAATCGCAGCTTACATGCAGGAAAAATACGCTTCATACGGAAGTGAGAATTATGCGGATGCATCAAGAGCCGCAGTTATAGACATGAGAGAAGATATAGCATCTGCTCTCAAATCAAGATAAACGGGAGAAAAAAATGGAAAGTTACAAGCAGGAATTTATTGAATTCATGCTGGATTGCAAGGTTCTTAAATTCGGTGAATTCACATTAAAAAGCGGCAGAAAGTCCCCTTTCTTTATGAATGCGGGAGCATATGTCACAGGTTCTCAGTTAAAAAAACTCGGTGAGTACTACGCAAAGGCCATCCATGACAATTTCGGCGATGATTTCGATGTGCTCTTCGGACCCGCTTACAAGGGTATTCCCATCAGTGTGATTACAGCCATCGCCTACAGCGAACTCTACGGAAAGGAAGTCAGATACTGTTCCGACCGTAAGGAGGAAAAAGATCACGGTGCCGACAAGGGAAGCTTTTTGGGAAGCAAGTTACAGGACGGTGACAGAGTCATCATGATCGAGGATGTCACCACCTCCGGAAAGAGTATGGAGGAGACGGTTCCCAAGGTTAAAGGTGCCGCAGATGTCACCATAAAGGGACTTATGGTTTCCTTAAACAGAATGGAAAAGGGACTTGATTCTGACAAGTCGGCCCTCGACGAGATAAAGAGTAAATACGGCTTTGATGCAAAAGCCATCGTTGACATGAGCGAGGTGTGCGAATGCCTCTACAATCGCCCTTATAACGGCGAGATTTTGATCGATGACAATATCAAGGCAGCCATCGACAGATATTACGAAGAATACGGAGCAAAATAGGAGGAGTTATGGAAGAGAAGGTTTACAAACTTATGCGCAGCATCGGCGGCGGAAATATAGCAGTTGGAATCGTGACGATTGTTTTCGGACTTGCAATGGGAGTACTTCTCATCATCAATGGTGCCAGACTCCTTGCCGGAAAATCTAAGATAATGTTTTAACCACATTTGACGGGCATTCCTGGGGCGGAGTGCCCGTAAATATTTGGAGAAATGATGAAACGAGCAAAGAAAAATTATATTTTCACCAACAAAAAACACTCCCTTCGTGCCATCATGGGCACGATCCTGGGTGTCATAAGCTTTGTTTCCACCATGATCTGCATTTATACCGCATATATTAAGGCGGGTGCGACAGAGGGAAATATCGGAGTGGCGGCTTTTTTATCCTTTGTATTTGCACTGATCGGATTGATACTGGGAGCCGTGACAGTGAGAAACAAGGATTATTACATGGTATTCCCCAGGCTTTCGCTGTTTCTCAATCTGTCCGTTTTATTGATACTTGGTTTTGTGCTGAGACTCAGCATGGTGTAGTTTTTTGGATTAGTTGTAAATATGCTCCGCATTGGTTTAGTACCCTGCGGAGATGAAAAATATCGGAAAGGTTTGGATTATTGTATGGATTTGGAATTATTACAGGAAAGATATGAACTTGTAAGTAAGAGAGTTGAGGAGATAGCTGCGGAAGGCTTACAGGACAGTGTATTCTCGGACTATTTTAAGACTGTGGCAGGATTTTTGTGCAGAGTATTTAAGGAGAGAGAATTTGTTCTTGGCGGCGGTCTTGACACAACATCTTTTGATGAACTTTTAAAGAGAAATCACGCGCTCTACGAGGACATCCATGGAGACAATTATAATGACTCCTATGCAAACCCGGAAGTCTGCGCAAAGAAAACAGGAAAAGAGTTCGGAACCATGCTTTCAGCGATTTATGCAAAGGTTCGTTCCGCGATCTCTGACATTTACGATGATGATGCAGAGGATCTGGTGCAAAGAGCAGAGCTTTTCGTGGAGGTATATGTTGCATTTGAGACGGCATTAAACGAGGACGGGAAGGCACCTGCCTATGAGGATATAAAGGATATTCTCTATTGGAATCAATGTGATTATTTTGAGGAGACCGTTGAAAAGAGCATAGCAAATATGCTGGATACAAGCAAAAACTTCTTCGTTGACATAGTAAAGAAAAGCGACTTAAACGACTTAAGATATCTGTTTAAATACGGATATTTTGTAAGCGACAATGAGATTAAGATCGCAGAGTTTTTAAATAAGGCAGACGAAGAGACCGTAAGCAAAATGGCGGATACATATACGGAAGGCTACAGAATCGGTTTTGAGGTTGCAGGTATCGATCTTAAAAAGAAGACCACCGTTGAAGTTTATTATCCCGTTGGCTTTGAGAGAATGATCAGAAAAGCCATCGAAAACTTCGAGGCCATGGGTCTTAAAGTTTCTGTCAGAAGAAAGCCTGACCTTGAGCCCAGGGATGCTTTTTGCTATGCAACCCATGCAAACCGTCAGTACTGTTTTGATCACAAGGACGACAGGGCACTTTACCTTGACAAAAACATGGCTAACAGGATCGTTGAGGGATATGCAAATTCCTATGAAAAATACAAAAAAGAGGCTCTTGGCTACGCAGGCCCTGCTGTTGTGGAGACCTTTGGCCAGAACACATTTGATCCCGTAAACAAGCCTGAAAATGCAAAGTGTTCAAAGGAGCAGGACAAGCTTGACCGTGAACTTGATGCAAAGATTTTCGAGATCATGAGAACCTATATCAATTATGAGGAGAGAAGCTTTACCATCATCTCATTCCCCATCCCCGAGATCGGAGATAAGTTTGATGAGATCTTTGCTGAGACCATTAAGATAAACACACTGGATTACAGAAAATATCAGTCGATCCAGTCAAAGATAATCGATGCTCTTGATGAGGCGAAATATGTTCATGTAAAGGGCTCGGGCAAAAACATTACAGATATCTGCGTAAATCTCCATGAGTTAAAGAATCCCGCAAAGGAGACAAATTTTGAAAACTGCGTTGCGGATGTAAACATCCCCGTGGGAGAGGTATTTACTTCACCTGTCCTCGAAGAGACAAACGGTGTGTTAAACGTGAGCAGAGTATTCTTAAACGGCCTTGAGTACAGAGATCTTACCATCACTTTCAAGGACGGAAAGATAGCGGATTATAACTGCTCCAACTTCTCCACAGAGGAGGAAAACAAGAGATTTATATATGAAAACGTGCTGTTTAAACATGACACTCTTCCCATAGGAGAGTTTGCGATCGGTACAAACACCACAGCATACGTTTTTGCAAACAAATATAATATCGCAGACAAGCTCCCGATCCTCATTGCGGAAAAGACAGGTCCTCACTTTGCGGTGGGTGATACATGCTATTCTCACTCAGAGGAAGTGGTGCTTCACAATCCCGACGGAAAAGAGATTATCGCAAAGGATAATTCATGTTCATTACTCAGAAATACAAATCCTGCGGAAGCATATTTTGACTGCCATACGGATATTACTATTCCTTACGACGAACTTGAGATCATCGAGGGCGTAAAGGAGGACGGAAGCCGTTTCTCCATTATCGAAAACGGCCGCTTTGTGCTAAGTGGCACAGAAGAATTAAACGAGGCCTTTGAAAATTAATTAATTTGTCTGTTGCAAGGCTATTGTTTTTTGGGTAAACTTATGGCGTGTGGGTTTTTGGGTTAATTTATCAGAAAAAGTGAGAATGGAGAGTAATCATGGAAAACAGAGAAAAAGCTGTGGTTTCTATTGTCATGGGCAGTGATTCCGATATGCCCGTCATGGCAAAGGCCGCTGACATTCTTGACAAATTCGGCATCCCTTACGAGATGACCATCATCAGTGCGCACAGAGAGCCGGATGTGTTCTTTAACTACGCAAAAACAGCGGAGGAGAGAGGCATAAAAGTAGTTATCGCCGGTGCCGGAATGGCAGCTCATCTTCCCGGAATGTGTGCCGCTATCTTCCCTATGCCCGTCATAGGTATCCCTATGCACACCACATCCCTTGGCGGAAGAGATTCTCTTTACTCAATAGTTCAGATGCCTTCAGGAATTCCTGTTGCCACCGTTGCCATTAACGGCGGAGCAAATGCGGGAATACTTGCTGCAAAGATCCTTGCGGTTTCTGATCCCGCGCTTTTACAGAAAGTGAAGGATTATGCCACATCATTAAAGGAGCAGGTTGAGGCAAAGGACAAAAAGCTTCAAGAGGTCGGCTACAAGAATTACTCAAACAATTAATATAAACATTTTTCAGAAAGGTATGGTATTTATCATGGATTACAAGAGTTCCGGAGTTGATATAGAGGCAGGATACAAGTCGGTTGAACTTATGAAAGCCTTTGTAAAGGAGACAAATCGTCCCGAGGTTTTGGGAGGCATCGGAGGCTTTTCGGGAGCCTTTGACCTTGCCGGGATCAAAAAGATGGAGGAGCCCGTTCTTTTGTCGGGAACTGACGGATGCGGTACCAAGGTAAAGCTTGCTTTTCTTCTTGATAAGCACGACACCATCGGTATCGATGCGGTTGCCATGTGTGTAAACGATGTGGCATGTGCCGGCGGTGAGCCTTTGTTTTTCCTGGATTATATTGCCTGTGGCAAGAACTATCCCGAGAAGATCGCGACCATCGTAAAGGGTGTCGCAGAGGGCTGCAAGATGTCAGGATGCGCACTTATAGGCGGTGAGACAGCAGAGCATCCCGGACTTATGCCTGAGGATGAATACGATCTTGCAGGATTTTCAGTTGGAGTCTGCGACAAAAAGGATCTCATTACAGGTGAGAATATAAAGGACGGCGACATCCTGATCGGTATCGCTTCAAGCGGTGTTCACTCAAACGGTTTCTCCCTTGTGAGAAAAGTATTTGAGATGACAAAGGAAAGCCTTAATACATATTATGATGAACTTGGAAAGACCCTCGGAGAGGCACTTATCGAGCCCACCAGGATCTATGTAAAGGCAATGAAAGCCATTAAGGATGCGGGAGTTGTGGTAAAGGGCTGCAGCCATATCACAGGCGGCGGTTTCTATGAGAACATTCCCAGAATGCTTCCCGATGATATCACAGCCGTTGTAAAGACAGACAGCTATGATGTGCCTCCTATCTTTAAGCTTCTTCAGAAGACAGGAAACATCTCAGACGAGATGATGTACAATACATTCAACTGCGGACTCGGTATGGTGCTTGCAATCAGACCTGAGGACAAGGATGCCACCATGGAAGCCATCAGAAAAGCAGGGGAAGTTCCCTACGAAGTAGGCTTTGTAAAGAGCGGCAAAAAGGGAGTGGAATTATGCTAAAGGTCGTAGTATTGGTGTCCGGAGGCGGAACAAACCTTCAGGCCATAATCGACGGAGTTGCGGCAGGTACCATCAAAAATGTTGAGATCGCAGGCGTGATCTCAAACAACTATGGTGTAAAGAGCCTTGAGAGAGCAGAAAAAGCTTCAATCCCTGCGTTTTGTATATCTCCGAAAGACTTCGACACAAGGGAGGAGTTTAATAACGCGCTCCTTGACAGGATCGATTCTCTTTCGGCAGATCTTGTGGTGCTTGCGGGATTTTTGGTAAGGATCCCGGAAGCCATGGTAAAGAAATATTCAAACAGGATCATAAACATCCATCCTTCTCTTATCCCATCTTTTTGCGGAGTGGGTTACTACGGACTTAAGGTTCACGAGAAGGCTTTGGAGCGCGGCGTAAAGGTTACCGGTGCCACCGTGCATTTTGTAAACGAAGGCATGGACGAAGGCCCCATCATTGCCCAGAAGGCAGTGGAAGTTTTGGAGGGTGACACACCGGAAGTTTTGCAGAGACGTGTTATGGAGCAGGCTGAGTGGATACTTCTTCCAAAGGCCATCGATGACTTTGCAAACGGACGCTTAACCGTTTCAGACGGCAAGGTATTACATAAAAACTAACAAGGAGTATATCCATGAAAGTATTGATAGTAGGCAGCGGCGGAAGAGAGCATGCAATTGCCGTAGCCATGAAAAAAAGTAAGAGAGTTGACGAGCTTTTCTGTGTTCCCGGAAATGCAGGTATCGCACAGATCGCCACATGTGAACCTTCCATAAAGGTTATGGAATTTGACAAGATCGTGGCTTATGCCAAGGAAAAGGCAGTGGATCTGGTATTCGTTGCTCCCGACGATCCTCTTGTGGGCGGTTTGGTGGACTGTCTTGAGGAGAACGGTTTAAGGGCTTTCGGAGCCAGAAAAAATGCGGCAATACTGGAGGGAAGCAAGGCTTTTTCCAAGGATCTTATGAAAAAGTACAATATTCCCACAGCTGCATATGAGACCTTCGACGATGCGGACAAGGCTCTTGAATATCTTGAGACCGCAGAGATGCCCATCGTTCTTAAGGCTGACGGACTTGCCCTTGGAAAGGGAGTGCTTATCTGCAATACCCTGGAGGAGGCAAAGGCCGGCGTAAAGGAGATCATGCTGGACAAGCACTTTGGAAGTGCCGGAAACCGTATGGTCATCGAAGAGTTCATGACAGGCCGTGAGGTCAGCGTTCTTTCATTTGTTGACGGAAAGACCATAAAGACCATGACTTCAGCTCAGGACCATAAGAGGGCAAAGGACGGAGATCAGGGACTTAACACCGGAGGAATGGGTAATTTCTCCCCCAGCCCCTTCTACACAAAAGAGGTTGACGATTTCTGTCAGAAATATATTTATCAGGCAACTGTTGATGCCATGGCAAGTGAAGGCAGAGAGTTTAAAGGTGTAATCTTCTTTGGACTTATGCTCACACCAAAGGGACCAAGAGTGTTGGAATACAATGCAAGATTCGGTGATCCCGAAGCCCAGGTTGTTCTCTGCAGAATGGAGAATGATATCATGGATGTGGTGGATGCCTGCATCGACGGCACATTGGACAAGGTTGACCTGAGATTTGAGGACAATGCCGCAGTTTGCGTAATACTTGCAAGCGACGGTTATCCCGTATCCTATGAAAAGGGATTTGAGATAACAGGTCTTGATAAATTTGAAGGCAGGGATGATTACTATTGTTTTCATGCCGGAACCAAATTTGACGAGAACGGGAAAGTGGTCACAAACGGAGGCCGTGTTCTCGGCATCACCGCAAAGGGTGATACTTTGAAAGAAGCCAGAAGAAAGGCCTATGAAGCCTGTGAATGGGTTGATTTCAAGAATAAATATATGCGTCACGATATCGGAAAGGCGATCGACGAGGCATAAAATCTGGGAGGAGTATTATTATGAGAATTAAGACATCAGGGGTTTTTAAGGCAATTATGCCTTTGATCTTTGCCACTGTCGCAGCGCTTTTTGTGTGCTTCACAAGCCTTGCCACCAGTCAGTGCAAGGTAACAGCCGACAGCGTAAAGATCCGCTCGGAGGCTTCAACCTCCAGCTCAGCACTTGGAAGTGCAAAGAGAAACGATGAACTTACTATCAAGGCGCAGACAACCGGAAGCGACGGAATGGTATGGTATCAGGTATTTGTGGATGCGGACACTTTGGGATTTGTCCGTTCCGACCTTGTGTCAATCACAGACGGAACCACACCTTCAACGATTTCCAATCCTTCTTCAGGTTCCACACAGGAGCCGACTCAGACAACCACAGAGACTCCTGCTGCAGAGACTCCCGTGGAGGTAAATGTCAGTGCTGATTTTGAAAAGGTTAATCCCGTAAGCGGAACTGTTAAGGGAAGCAATTCCATAAGAGTCAGAAATCTGCCATCAACATCTTCTTCAATCGTGGCTACAGCATCAAAGGGCCTTGTTGTCACAGTGGAGGGAAGAACATCCGGAAGCGACGGATATGAGTGGTACAGAGTTAATTACAGTGCAAACAATGATACGGTTGAAGGCTTCATCCGCTCAGACTATGTGGACCTTTCCGAGGAACTTTCTCCTTTCGTGGAGGAAGTTGTGGAAGAGGAGCCTGTTGAAGTTGAGGAAGAACCCGTGCAGGTTGAAAAGAAGGCATGGGAAACTGCAAACGATGAGGATACCTGGTATATCATAGACAACAATGCAGGTCAGAGATACAAGATCGCAGATCTTTTTGATGCCGCAGAGTCAAATGCAGCGCTTTATCAGAATGCACAGCAGGAGATCAAAAAGCAGAAGCTGATCATAATTTTGATGCTCATTTTCCTCCTGGTATTACTTGGCGGAATAAGTGCTCTGGTATTTAAACTTCGCGAGGTAAAGGAAGACGAGGAGATCGCTGCAGCTGAGCGCGCAAATGCAAGACGAAGAGCAGCGCAAAGAGCAAATGCCGGTCAGATGCAAAGACGCCCTGAGGGTGAAAACAGACGTCCCGAAGGCGAAAACAGACGTCCGGTTGACCGTGGTGCAGAACGCCCCAGACCTCAGAGACCTGAAGGCAGGGGACCCAGACCTCAGTCAAATGAGGGAGGCACTGTTCAGGCAAACAATCAGGTAAGACGCCCTCTTCAAAAGCGCCCTGAGGGTGCAGCAGCGCCCGTAAGAGGCGAACAGGCAAGGGCAAATGCGCCCAGACCTGAGAAGGCAAGACCCGCTCAGCCTGAGAGAAAAGTAAAGAATTTTATGGAAGAGAATGATGAATTCGATTTTGATTTCTTAAACAGTTTCGAAAATAACGACGAAGAATAATGACCCGCCCTGTGACAGCTTCACAGGGCGTGTTGATTAATTTTAGGAGGTTAAATGTTGGAAGGATTCACAGAAAACGCTAACGATGCCCTGGCAAAAGCTGCCCGTGTGGCAAAAAGCCTCAAACAGGGTTATATAGGAACAGAACATATTCTGGTGGGACTGATGAGAGCTACAGACTCATCCGCCGCAAAGATACTGGAAAAAAACGGAGTTGATGAGGTTAAGCTTGTCAACATGATCCGTGATGTCATAGCATTTGAAAACGGAGTCTCCATCGAGGAGAGAGAGGGTTATACCCCCAGAGCCTTAAAGGTACTTAACGAGGCTCACAAGCAGGCCATCCGTTTTAACTCCGGGCTTACGGGCACGGAGCATATTCTCCTTGGAATCATAAAAGAGGGAGAAAATGTGGCAGTAAGGCTCTTAAACACTCTGGGTATCAATATTCAGAGACTTTATGCGGATGCCCTTACGGCCATCGGTCAGGACGGAAACCTCTACAAGGAGGATCTTGGCCACGGCAGAAGCCAGAAGACAAATACGGCAACTCTTGATCAGTACAGCAGAGACCTGACACAACTTGCAAGAGAGGGAAAACTTGACCCCGTCATCGGAAGAAACGATGAGATAAAGCGAGTGATCCAGATCTTAAGCCGTCGTACAAAAAATAACCCCTGTCTTATCGGCGAGCCCGGCGTTGGTAAAACCGCAGTGGTTGAAGGCCTTGCAGGCAGGATTGTAAGCGGCGACGTGCCCTTTACGGTCAGAGATAAGAGACTCCTTACCCTTGATCTGTCAGGAATGGTGGCAGGTTCAAAATACAGGGGAGAGTTTGAAGAGAGAATAAAGAAGGTCATTAAAGAGGTGATAAGCGCAGGCAATATCATTCTCTTTATAGATGAGCTTCATACCCTTATAGGTGCAGGCGGTGCAGAGGGAGCAATCGATGCTTCGAATATCTTAAAGCCCTCCCTGGCAAGAGGTGAGATCCAGCTTATCGGTGCCACCACCATTGACGAGTACAGAAAGCATATCGAAAAGGATGCAGCACTTGAGAGGAGATTCCAGCCGGTCAACGTGGAAGAACCCACAGAAGAAGAGGCAGTGGAGATCCTTCGCGGCATAAAGAGTAAATACGAAGAGCATCACAAGGTTACCATCACCGATGAAGCGGTGACAAGCGCCGTGAAGTTTTCATCCAGATATATCAATGACAGAAATCTTCCCGACAAGGCCATTGACCTTGTGGATGAGGCTGCGGCCAGCGCAAGGCTTAAGGGCAGCGCATATCCCGCAAAGATAAAGGACTTCGAAGAACAGATAAAAGCTTATGACAAAGCCATCGAAAGCGCTGTCAGAGAAGAAAAATACGGCGAAGCCATCGAACTTAAAAGAGAGCAGGATAAGCTAAAACAAAAGAAGGACAGATTCCTTAAAAAGGCCATGGAGAAGGAAAAGACAGATACCATTTCCATAGGCGAGGAAGACATAGCTGAGGTTGTGGCTATGTGGACCAAGATCCCCGTAAAGAAGCTTGCGGAAAAAGAGAGTGAAAAACTCCTTAAGCTCGAAAAGATCCTCCACAAGCGTGTCATCGGTCAGACCGAGGCAGTTAATGCAGTGGCAAAGGCTATGAGAAGAGGAAGAGTGGGATTAAAGGATCCTTCAAGACCAATCGGTTCCTTCCTGTTTTTAGGTCCCACAGGTGTGGGTAAGACCGAGCTTTCAAAGGCATTGGCGGAAGCCATGTTTGGAAGTGAGGAAGCCATTATCAGAGTTGACATGTCCGAGTATATGGAAGGTCACTCAGTGTCCAAGATGATCGGTTCACCTCCGGGATATGTGGGCTTTGACGAGGGTGGACAGCTCTCTGAAAAGGTCAGGAGAAATCCGTATTCGGTGGTTCTTTTTGACGAGATAGAAAAGGCTCATCCCGATGTGTTTAACGTCCTCTTGCAGGTTCTTGACGACGGACATATCACAGACTCAAAAGGCAGAAAGGTGTCATTTAAAAACACCATCATCATCATGACATCAAATGCCGGCGCTTCCAGGATCGTGGATCCCAAAAACCTAGGATTTGCATCCGAAAAGAGCGAGGAAAAGGATTATGAAAAGATGAAGAATGCGGTTATGGATGAGGTTAAGCACTCATTTAAACCTGAGTTTATCAACCGTATCGATGACATAATCGTATTCCATCAGTTAAACAAGGACAACATGAAGCAGATCGTGACATTGCTTGCCGCAAATCTCACAAAGAGATGTGAGGAGCAGATGAATATCAAACTTCATCTTACACCTCAGATAAAAGACCATCTTGTGGACAAATATTCCGACCTCAAGATGGGTGCCCGTCCCTTAAAGAGAGCCATCCAGTCAGTGGTTGAGGATGCTCTTGCAGAGGAGATTTTAAAGAAGGCGGTTAACCCCGGAGATGAGGTAAATGTGGGCTTCAAAGCAGGTAAGGTTACCTTCACCGTAAAGAAGTAAACAGATTTTGAATTTTTGGTGAAAAAACAGTTTTTTTATGGAAAAACATTTGGTTTTATATTATACTAAAATTCACAGACAACGTAGACCAAATGGAGGTTTATAAAATGGCAGTTGCAGAAGAAATTCTCAAGAACGAACAGGACGGAAGCATCAGCTTTGGAAATCACAAACTCACTTCCAAGGCAAAGGCAGACGATTTCAAACATGGCGGAGACATCTTAAAGTGTAAGACTTACAACGAGATCACGAAGCTTGAAAAGAACGGTGGATTCCTCTATGAATCAGTTCCCGGAACTACAGTTTCTCACTTTACTGAGACCGAAGAC
>JAGDCK010000114.1 GCA_017958585.1 Lachnospiraceae bacterium | reverse complement strand
GGGATGAGCAAGGGAAGGACTGTAATGGGTCAGCCACAGTTCCGGCACGTTGGAAGCCTTTGCGATCTGTGCGGCTTCGTACATGGTCCTGTGTTTGTGCTCTTTGGCTTTTTCCAGCTTGTCCGGTTCTCCGTACATTCCTTCAAGTATCAAAAGGTCACTGCCTACAGCGTTTTCCACTATGGATTCCGTTGGCCTTGTGTCCGTACAATATGTCACCTTAAGGCCTTTTCTCTCGGGGCCAAGGACCATATCCGGAGTAAAAGTCTTTCCTTCTGCCTCCACGGTCTCACCCTTTTGAAGTCTGCCCCAGATCTGCATGGGAACGTTTTCGGAAAGAGCTCTTTCCTTGTCAAAACGCCCTGCTCTGTCAACGCTGAAGCTATATCCATAGCATACCACATTATGATTTACCTTAAAAGCGTTGATATTAAATCCATCAAAAGTAAATTTTGCATTTGCTTCCGTTATTTCACAGAAGTTTATCTCAAAGGGAAGCTCCGGTGCAATGGTGCGAAGAGCGGATACGGTTTTCTGAAGACCTTTCGGGCCGATTAAGAGCAAAGGCTCCGTGCGCTCCGCATTTCCCATGGTGAGAAGAAGCCCCGGAAGACCGCTTATATGGTCTGCGTGATAGTGGGTAAAACAGATGATATCAATTGGTTTTGGGCTCCAGCCCTTCTCCCTTAATGCGATCTGCGTTCCCTCTCCGCAGTCAATCAATATGCTTTTTCCGTTATATCTAAGCATCAGGGAAGTAAGCCACCTGTAAGGAAGCGGCATCATTCCCCCTGTGCCGAGAAGACATACATCGATCATTTATACTTTCCGTCCTGTTTTTTATATATATAACCACATGATATTGGCATCTTCCACCGGTTTTTCATAAAATCCCGGTCGGATGCCTGCGGATTTAAATCCCAGCTTTTCATATACATGTATGGCAGCTTCGTTACTAACCCTGACTTCCAGGGTAAAAGCCGTGATGCCACTCTTTATGCCGTCATCTATAAGCCTTTGTAAAACTTTTGTTACGATACCGCGTCCTCTGTAATCCCTGTCCGTAAAAACATTGTCTATGTCAGCTTCGCCGTAGCTTTCCCTGTATCCTGCAAGAGATACCACCCTTCCGTCGCACTCTGCCACCAGATAGTGGCAATACTCAAGGTCACAGGCCGCTTCAAAGCTTTCTGCTGACCAGGGCATGGAAAAGCTTTCCTTTTCAATTCTGACGCAGGTATCTATATCGCTTTTTTCAAGGGGTCGGATCAAAATATCCATTGCAAATACCTATATCTTTCCCTCTTCTCTCTCACGCTCCGCCTGGCTTTGTCTCAAATACTCGGGAGCATGATCTTTTGCATCAACAAAGATGCCTTTTTCAAAATACAGTTCTCCCAGCGTTGCCACAGAGGAAGCCTTTTGTCTGTTCATGGACGCCGGTGCATAATAATGCGGAACCGAGATCAGTTCTTCGATTTTTTCTCTATAGACATCGACACCGTCGCCCAAAAAGATCACTTCTCTTGCAAGATTGTTAATCTTTTCTATGCAAAGAGAGATATCTATGGCGCATTGAGGCATCACTATATTTAAATGCTGCCTGTCATCCTCGTATTCATCAAACTCATAGATCCCTGTGTAAACCTGATTTCTGCGGGCATCCATAATGGGGCATATCAGTTTGTCAGTTCCCCAGAGATTAAAGGCAAGGCCCTCCAAGGTAGGCACTTCCACTATGGGTTTTGAAAGAGCAAGGCCCAGGCCCTTGGCCGTGGCAGATCCGATCCTGAGTCCCGTAAAGGATCCCGGTCCTGCGGATATGGCTATGGCATCGATGGATTCCATATCAAGATCTATCATATTTTTAATGGCTTCCAGCATGGGCATCAAAGTCTGGGAGTGGGTCTTTTTGTAATCGGTCGTGTACTCCGCAAGAAGTATCTCTCCCTCGACCACCGCCACTGAGGCCACAAGCCCCGAGCTGTCAATTCCTAATATTTTCATTGTGCACCTCTTTGGATCAATTGTTTATTTCTTTGAAAGTTATCCTGCGAAAATCAAATCCCTTCTCCAGGTCCTTTTCTATGGTAACTTTCACATATTTTTCAGGAAGGATCTCCTCTATGAGATTTGCCCACTCGATAAGGCAAAGTCCCTCTCCGTAGATGCAGTCCTCATATCCGATCTCATCCATCTCTTCGATATCGCCGATCCTGTATACATCCATATGATAAAAAGGAAGTCTTCCCTCGTCATATACCTGCAGGATGGTAAATGTGGGTGAATTGACAGGTCCGGTTATGCCAAGGCCTGCGGCAACCCCTTGTGTAAAAACAGTTTTTCCCACGCCCAGATCGCCTATGAGAGTATAAACCTCTCCGGCTTTTGCGTTTTCGCCCACGGACTTTCCAAGCATAAAAGTCTCATCGGCGCTGAATGATTCATATATTTTTTCCATTTATCAAGCCCTTATTTTCACTTTTTTAGGCGGCATATTGGTGGAGATCACCGATATGAGCGCCTCTTTTTTGTCCCCAAGCTGGGACTTTGGAAATATGGTGGCATTTACCCTTGATGTGTAAATGATAATGCTCTTTGCAGTTGACACAGCCTTCACGCAATCATCCCACCCCTGTGTGGTGACGGTGTCACCCTGAGAGATGGTGATACCGTTTTCATCCAAAAGGTAGTGCAGGGGATTTTTGAAAACAGGATTGTTTAACACCTGCTGCTTACTCCTAAGGAACAGTGTCCAAGGCAAGTATAATAGCACGACCGCACCCATAATGCAATAAAACCAGTTTTTTTGGCCGTATCCAAGCAATATTGCGATGGCTCCGAGGACATTGATGATCAGGTTGGGGACACTGTTGTATGCATGCATCATGTTGAAATCATACAGATCCCCGGATTTTATTGTAATATCAAATTCTACCATGGTACTTCTCCGTAAACATTCTCTCTCAATATTAATATAACACAAAAGGTGCCTTAATGGCACCTTTATGAATGAAAATTATCTTTCTCAAATATTGATCTTTTTATTAATTAAATGAAATTATGATTTGCTTTAAGCTTAGGATTTACGACCCTGTTTGATAATGGGGCTGAGCTTTTTGTATACCAAAAGTGTGATAAGTGACACGCTGAAACCTTTTAAGAAGTTAAGCGGTGCAACACAGGCTACAACAAAGCTTACCATGCTGCCTTCCTTTACGAGATGATTTGCCTCTGCTCCCATTGCGATAAGAGCATCGATGGGCATTCCGTAGAGTGCTGCAAAAGCGGGAAGCAGATAAAGTGCATTGAAGGCACTTCCAAAGATCGTCATGGAAAGTGCACCCACAAGACATGCGATGATGGCACTGGTCTTTGTCTTCTTGAAGGCATATACAACGGATGCGGGAATGATGAATGAACATCCAACCGCAAAGTTTGCAAGTTCTCCTACAAAAGCAGTGCTGGTTCCCTTGATGAGAAGCTTTAACAGGATCTTTATAAACTCCATCATAACTCCGGCTGCGGGACCGAAAGCAAATGTACCTATAAGAATAGGAAGTTCACTGAAGTCCAGTTTATAAAAGCCCGGTGCAAAGGGAAGCGGTATCTCAAAAAGCATCAGGATAACTGATATTGCTGAAAACATACCTATCATTGCAATTTTTCTCGTGGTAAAAATGGGTTCCTTTACGTCGTTTTTCTTTGCCGCAACGCGCTCAAGCACGAAGGCAATAACGAAAAGAATTGCGATAATCGCAAGAAATTCCAGCACAAAAACAGCGTTTTGCGCAATGTTAGTTAATAGATTACTCATTAGAATTGTCCTCCTTCTTCCATCCGGACTATGACCGTTGGTTCCGGAATCTCACCGGATCTGCCATGGAGCCTTTCCATGGGTCGCAGACTTTTGTTCACTGCCAGTAGGGAATCTCACCCGTCCCTGAAAGATTAATTTTCAATGGAGATTATAAACCTATGTATTGGTGTTTGCAATATGTATTTGTTTATATTTTAACAATTTTACACAGAGGGGATCATTTTGGTGTTGTGACGAGTTACGGCGGTGAGTTACGACAGTGAATTGTGGTGACAAGTTACGGCGGTGTGCCCCCGGAGTTATTTTTGTAAGACGCTCTCGCTTACGGTCCGACATAGCGGTACTAAGTTCGAGTTTTACTCTCACTAAGTGCCGATGTCGGACAGTACTTTCAAAAATATCTCCCGGGGTCTCCGCCTGGACAGTAGTATTCATAAACATTTATTACAATCCGGCATTTTCTTGGTTCAGACCGGTTTTAGCAATATAAACCTTTGGGAGGCACTATAGGGTCCGGGGTCTCCGCCTGGGCACAGGAACGAAAAAGAACGCATGCTGTTTTGAGCACACGTTCTTTAAATCCACATTAACAGTTATGATGTTTATTAAGCCAAGTATTACTTTTTACATTTACTTTACGGGTTTGATCTTCATGGTAAGAGAGATTCTCTTTTTTGCTTCCTCGACGGAAAGAACCTGAACTTCAACCACATCTCCCACGCTCACTGCCTCTAAGGGATGTTTGATATATCTGTCCGTAATCTGTGAGATGTGAACCAGTCCGTCCTGATGAACTCCTATGTCTACAAACACACCAAAGTCAATAACATTTCTGACGGTACCCTTGAGGATCATGCCGGGCTTTAGGTCTTTCATGTCCATGACATCGCTTCTAAGAACCGGTTTAGGCATGTCCGCTCTGGGGTCACGTCCGGGTTTTTCCAGTTCTTTCAATATATCCGAGAGAGTGATCTCACCTATTCCAAGTTCAACCGCAAGTTCCTTTTTGTTTTTGATCCTGCTTTCAAAAGAAGCTGCCTTTGAACCGTTTGCATTATCGGAAGCCTTGGCTTCATTTTTTGCTTTCGCAGGCGAAGCATCAAGTGTGATTCCACCCATAGCCTGTGCTAGAGCCTTACCCATGGCTGTATTTGTATTTACATGGACGGGCTTTTGTCTGGGTTCGGGCTTTTTATTTACCGCAGGAGCAGTCTTTGAGGGGCCGTTATTTTCAGAAGCCTTCTTTCTGGCCTCTCTCACATCCTCCATGGTAATTCCCAGTCTGTCCATAAGTTTTTTGCATGCTTCGTAGCTCTCGGGATGAACGCTGGTCTCATCCAGAGGATTGTCGCCGTCAAGGATTCTGAGGAAACCTGCGCACTGCTCGTAAGCCTTTGGTCCGAGCTTTGGAACCTTTAAGAGCTGGGCTCTGTTTTTAAATCTGCCGTTTGCCTCTCTGTAATCCACAATGTTTTTGGCGATGGCTTTGCTGATTCCCGACACATATTCAAGTAGGGATACGGATGCGGTATTTAAGTCCACACCTACCTTGTTTACTGCGGTTTCGACCACTCCGCCCAAAGCTTCGCCAAGTTTCTTTTGATTCATATCATGCTGGTACTGGCCAACGCCGATGGACTGAGGGTCTATTTTTACCAGTTCAGCCAGAGGATCCTGAAGGCGCCTTGCTATGGAAGCTGCGCTTCTCTGACCCACATCAAAATTGGGGAACTCTTCTGTTGCAAGCTTACTTGCGGAATATACGCTGGCTCCGGCCTCGTTTACGATCACGTACTGCACAGGACGGTCGAGCTCTTTTATGAGTTCCACGATAACCTGCTCAGACTCCCTTGAAGCCGTTCCGTTTCCAACTGAGATGAGATCCACGTTATATTTTTTTATGAGTTTTTTGAGTTCTGTCTTTGCCTCCTCAACTTTGTTCTGAGGAGCGGTAGGATATATTACCTTTGTGTCCAGCACTTTTCCCGTCGCATCAACAACCGCAAGCTTGCAGCCTGTTCTGAATGCGGGATCCCAGCCAAGTACCACCTTTCCTGCGATGGGTGGCTGAAGTAAGAGCTGCTCCAGATTTTTTCCAAAGACATTTATTGCGCCGTCCTCTGCTTTTTCGGTAAGTTCCGACCTTATCTCCCTCTCGATGGCGGGAGCGATAAGTCTGTCATAGGCATCGGCACAGACTTCCTTTAATACCGGAGTGGTAAACTCATTGTCATTTGTGATGGTCTTTTTTTCCAAAAAGGTGAGTATCCTATCAACCGGTGCATTTACTTTAACGGTCAGGATCTTCTCCGCCTCGCCTCTGTTTAAAGCAAGAGTCCTGTGGCCCGCAAGCTTCTTTACGGGTTCCTCGAAATTATAATACATCTCATATACGGACTGAACCTTTTCATCCTTTGCAACGCTTGATACGGATCCCTCATCAACTGTGGTCTCTCTGATGTATTTACGATAATCCGCATTGTCTGAGATAGCCTCAGCGATTATATCCTTTGCACCGGAAAGAGCATCCGCAGCTGTCTTTACTTCCTTTTCTTCAGAAATATACTTTGCGGCTTCAATATTTAAATCCTCAGTTGCATTCTGCTCAAGGATAAAATCTGCAAGGGGCTGTAATCCCTTTTCCTTTGCGACGCTGGCCCTGGTCTTTCTCTTCGGTCTGTAGGGGCGATACAGATCTTCCACCAGCACCATGGTCTGAGCCTCAGCGATCTTTTTCTTTAACTCATCCGTCAAAAGCCCCTGTTCTTCTATGCTCTTTAATACCTGTTCCTTTTTCTCCTCAAGGTTTCTAAGGTAAGTGAGTCTCTCAAACAGGTTTCTGAGCTGCTCATCGTTTAACGAGCCCGTTACTTCCTTTCGATATCTGGAAATAAAGGGAATGGTATTGCCCTCATCGATAAGCTTTACAGCTGCCTCCACCTGCCATTTTTCTACTTTTAATTCTTCTTTTAATGCCAGTATAATGTCCATCAAAAAATCTCCTGTTCCAATTTATGTGCAGTAAAAGCCTTTGCACATCTACGATTATACGAAAAAACATGACTGTTTTCAAGGCTGTAAGAAGTTTTGAAAGGTTTGCTTGATAATACCTGTCCCACTTTAAATTTACAGAAAATTTATACTTTCAGATTTGTTTTTTTACGAAAATTATGGTACTATAACATTAAGAATGGCTTTCTATATGCTTTTATAAATGTCATTTATTTTTAATTACGTAAAGGTCAGGCACTATGGATTTTAATGACAATAACAGTGTCTTTCCCGAGGGACTGCCCGAGGGAAGCCACGTATTTGTGATAATGGTCAACCCCTTCGCCAGGGCATGCTTTATATTCGGCATATTGGGAATACTTTTTTCCACCACCGGCGTTTTGGGAGTGATATTCGGAAGTCTGGGACTGTTTTTCGGTGCACTCTCCGTGAGAGACGGAGTAAAAGTACCCCTGCGAACCTTCATCGGCAGATGGATCTCCGGTGTGGCACTTATCGTGGGGCTGGTGGTTACAGTGAGAGTCACCCTCTCCCTCCCGGCACTTATGCAGGACCCTGAATTTAGAGAACAGTTTAATTACACCTATCAATATATTTACGGAGAAGAGCCCCCTGAAATTTATGATTTCGGAGGAAGCCTTACCGAATAGTTGAGGAGTCGCCTATGACAGGTATCGGTTCAATCGGATATGGGATCAATCCCTACATGAATTACAGCGGATTTTCATATGCAACCGGATCTGAAAGTGCGTCAAAGGCTGCCGCGGCAAACGGATATGTGCCCGGAAAGACCGACATGTACGGTAACCCTTTGATCGAGACACCAAAGGACAAAGCACTTGAGGAATCCCCCATTGAAAAGCGTGCCAAGATCCGCGCCGGCGTGGAGAAATGTGAAACCTGTGAAAACAGAAAATACAAGGACGGATCTGACGAAATGGTATCATTCAAATCAGCCGCCCATATTTCCCCTGAGTCCGCACCCGCAAAGGTCAGAGCTCACGAGCAGGAACATGTGGCAAACGCATACAAGGATGCTTCCAAAAATAACGGCAAAGTCCTTCAGGCTTCAGTTGCTATCCATACGGCAGTATGCCCTGAGTGCGGCAGAAATTATGTATCGGGCGGAACCACATACACCAGAATAAAATATACAAATGAATCAAATCCCTATCAGCAAAACAGAAAATCAGCTGACGGGGCAAGACTTACAGGAATGAATTTAGACTATGCAATATAAGACCAACTCAGAATTAAAGAATAATGCAAAGATAAAGATGACAGGGAACTATGGAACCGTGATATTGGCGATGCTCGTCGTCACCATATCCATTTGGGTGATACAGTTCCCTTTTTTAATTGTAAATTATGCCATCGGCATGATCCTCTCTTCTCTTAGACTGTCAGAGGATGTGGTAAATACCGTTGGAAACGTATTCAGCTATGGAGTGGATTTTTTCATAAGCTTCATAAATGCCATGTTCAGGCTCGGAATCTCCCTTATATTTTTACAGATTGCCTGCGGCAAGCGCTTTTCCACGTCGGATCTCTTCTTTGGATTTAAATGGCAGGTTCCGAAAAACATCAGGATCTCCCTTATTTTCACATGTATCAACTGGGTGTGCATGCTTCCGTATTACATATATGCGAACGTTCATCCCAATTTCTTAAGCTCGGAAGTTTCGATCAGATATATTCTCCTGCTTTCAGGAGGAAGCATCGCTTACACGCTGCTTACGATACCCCTTACACAGGCTCATTTTTTACTCCTGGATTTTCCAAACAAAGATGCAAAGGAAGTGCTCTTACTCTCCATCGAAAAGATGAAAGGACACTACTTCAGATACCTGAAAATGCTCATAAGTTTCATTCCCATGTGGATCCTTGCATTTCTAAGCTTTGGTATAGCAGTTTTCTGGCTGATACCCTACATGAATGCCACACGAGCAATGTTTTTCCTGGATCTTATGAATCCCGGAAAAGAATCTGAGTCCGAATCCGAACTACCAGGATAACTCTCGCAAGAAACCATCCCTCATGACGATCCTGTTTTCATCCGAATGGATTGGGGCATCCTCAGGAATATAACTTTGTTCGGTGAGAATATACTCACATGCACCGATCCCGCCACCGCAGTCAGCATAAACTCTGAAAGTAAAACCACTTTCTCTGTAGGAATTGTGCAGGACCTTCATGATCATTCCTGCAGCAGCCTGAGCCATGTGATACGCATAATCGTCAGCCTCTGTGCTCTCTCTGATGCTTCCGGAAGGATCTGTCAAAAACACCACTCTTTTTAAAGAACTCTTTTCCATATGCGGGATCACAGTAAGGGCAGTTGAAAGAATATCATTTACATATCCTGTAAGTTCTTCCTGCAACTTGTCTGTATCCATCTCCCTTAAGGTGAAAATGTCTTTATCCTTATGCGGAATGCTCAAAATGAGCATGTCAACATCAATATCATCCCTGTCTAAATCCGTTATAACCTCATGTCCGCTTTTTTTCAAATCCTCGTAAACGTCACGGGCCGTGGGATTATCAAGTGTATTCATATATACTCTGTAACTCATTTAAAACCTCCCTAAAAAGACCATGTCTGATCGTTAATATCAGTCATCACCAGCACGTCCTCGCAGCTTCTGTCCGTAGTAAATGCTCTGTATGCCGTCTTTACGGTATCCTCCGGTTCATATGGCGCAATTGTACTCTTTTTTTCGGTCTCCATAAAAGAATTGACCCATCCCGGGTGATAGAGCCTGAAGGTGAAACCATCTTTTCTAAGATCATTAAACATCAACTTAACACCCATATTAAGGGAAGCCTTAGAAACTCCATAGCCATACTCGTTTTTCCTGTGAGCAAGACTGATGCTTCCGGCCTCAGATGAAAAGAAACATAAACGCTTATCACCTTCCTGCATCAGAGGCAAAAATTCTTTTACGACCCTGATGGGTCCAACGGTGTTAACCGCCAGCATCATGGCTACAGGGCCTTTGCTGTCATCGCGTTTTATGATCCCTGCCACATGTACCAGCATGTCTATATGGGGAGCCAGAGTTTTTACTTTCTCAGCTGCTTTTTTGACACTTTCCGTATTCGATACGTCCAGATCAACCGTTTGAAAAGAATCATATTCCTGCTTTAAGCTGTCAAGTTCTGTCCAGGAAGTCATATATCTGCCCCCAATAACGTGCCATCCATGCTGCAAAAACTCTCTGCACAGGGCAAGTCCGATTCCTCTGTCCGCCCCCGTTATAAAAACTGTCTTTTGCTCATTTCCCATAGGTCTAATCTTCCTCCGTGCACCACTCAACGCTGTTAATCAATAACCTCTGAAACTGAGGATTCCTCCACACGGACAAAATATGCCCCGGAGTAAGGACACAGATCCTGCCTTTCCCGTATTTTCTGGTATATCCTGCCACCTGCTTTCCGCCACTCTCTGACTCGGACTCCAAAAATACCTCCGCGTCCTTTGCAGTAAGGACTATATTGTAATGCTCATCCCTGATCACAAAATCACTCACTCCGTCCAGTATCTTGTGATCTCCGACTGTCTTTACATTCACGGTGCATCTGGGCGGATGACCCACGAAGCTGTTTCCGATAAGTTCTGCATATTTTGGAGCATTTTTTTCATGATACGTATTCCCGGCATGAACTGATAACAGTCTTCCGCCATTTTTAACAAACTCTGTAAATTCTGCCGGCCCCACCTCAGTGACTCCGTCCTCAAACCATTCAGCCGAATTACCGTTTGTAATATTGTTGCATTTACAATTCATCACCAGATCATATTCACAGAGCATCTCCGGTGTCAGAATATCCTTTGCATCCTTTATAAAATCAAAATGATAAACCTTGTCCTGCAAAGGCTCCAAACCCTTTTCGATCACCTCTACCGGGTGCCATATATCATCACATAATACCAGTACTTTTTTCAAAACCCTTATCCTCTCCTTCCCAGGTTTCTTTAATCGTTAATAGCATCGCGCAAAATGCCATAGATTCCCTCTGCGTCAGGTTCCACTCCGCTCTTTTTCATATCGTCGATCGCATCACAGATCTTTTTGATCTTCTCCGAGTCCTGAACAAGATCATCTGCGATTTCAAGATAATCCTGACCTTTGGTGTATTTAACAAGAGCCTGGTTTATTATAAGTAGATCTGCGCCTTCCTTGCGTCCTTCTTCGCGGCCCATAGCACGGATTTCTTCGCCTATCTCACTCATCTCTGCTTTTCCCTCCATTTCATTCTTGAAATGATATTTCCTCGCGGAAATCCGAGGAAACTTCTCAAAGTTATATTTGTCATTGACTGTGAAAATATCCATCATCTCCGCCACGTCGGATCCGTCCTTCACAGTGGCATTTACGAATATCCTATTCACTCCGTCATCAATTATATCTCCTGTCTCTCTGATGACACTATCCACGTGATAAACCGTGAGTCCTCTTTCAAATATATCACTTTTTGAAATAAAAATCGTGATAACATTCGGAACATTTTCAAACAACGAACCCGGTTCCGTTATATTTGCCGTAATGCAGGCAATATCATATCTTACCCGCCTCAGATGATCATCATCATTTGCCTTCTGCACTTCAACCTGACAAAAATCTCCGTTTTCCAGAATACATAGTGCATCAAGCACAACAGTCCTGCCCTGCAGGTTTTTGATCTCTTTCTGTGGGATTACTCTTTGTACTTTGATTCCCGAATTCTTTAATACCACTGTGATGATTTCCTCACAGAATCCGGCATCTTCAGCCATTTTCCGAAAGAACTCATCGTCGATGGGATTCATTCTGCGTGCCTTATCCGAGCTGCTAAAATTTTTTCTTTCTTTCATAATTTTCTCCTTCCGGTGCAGGAGAAAATTTATGTGTGATTGGCAAAATCACTTTTTTGCTAAAACAAAACTTACAACGTAAACACTTTGCCAAAAAACAAGCCCAATCCCCTGCTCTTATAAAATTAAAAT